>DATEOW010000120.1:0-19224 GCA_035273665.1 Burkholderiales bacterium
CGAGTTTTGTGGATCGCTTGTTTTCCCTGTACAGATATATGGACGGAACAAGCGGGGCAACGGGGCGGGCGCTTGCGTTTAGATCGCGGCGATGCAAATGCACATGGGGCAGGCGTATTGAGTGCGCTTTTCTTGAGAGAAACCAAGCGAACCGGCAAACCCAGGCTCATGCAGGCACTGGCGGCAAACAGTTTTCGCGTCGAGTTTTTACACCAAGTTTTTCCGGATGCCAAATTCATTCATGTTGTCCGCAATGGACTGAGTGTCGCTCAGGAAATCGCACAGCGCGGGGATAAGCAGGGGTGGTGGGGGCGCAGGGGCTATAAATGGCAACAAATTGCCGAGCTCGCAAGCCGATCACCCGATACCGCTCAAGCACTGGCCTTGTGCGAAAACAATTTCGATCGCGGCCTGCTGGAATGGCGCATGAGTATTGAAGCGATCGAATCTGCGAGAACGCGGTTGCCGAACGAACAATTTCTCGAAATTCGTTATGAAGATATCGCCGAACGGCCGAGTGAGTCGCTAGAACGTGCGCGTGAATTCATCGGGCTTGCTGATGATGCGCTATGGGAACGGCGCGCGTTGGCGCTCATGCGGCGATCCCACGAACCGCCCCGCACGACAGCGCGGCAAAAAGACCTTGTCATAGGCGGGGCCGTATTGAAAAGCCGGCTCGTCTAGTGCCGACCCTTCTTTCGATCAACAACTATTTTTATCGGCGCGGCGGCGCCGAGGTCGTATTCCTTGAGCAAAACCGCTTACTCGAGGAAGCGGGCTGGGACATCGTCCCTTTCGCCATGCGGCACGATAAGAATCTGCCTTCGCCATGGTCGGAATTTTTTGTCGAGGAAATCGAGTTCGGCGAGGCCTACAGTTTGCGAGAGAAAGCCGTCCGTGCGTTGAAGATCACCTACTCGATGGAAGCACGCCGCAATATCAAGCGGCTCCTTGAGCGCGCAAATCCTGATGTGGCCCACGCGCATAATGTTTATCACCATATTTCACCCTCATTCTTCGAGGTCCTGCATGCGCGTGGTGTGCCGACGGTTTTAAGCCTTCACGATTTAAAGATTGCATGCCCAGCGTACAAGATGCTGACGCACGATGGCATTTGCGAGCGCTGCAAAGGCGGCAAAATTTGGAATGTCGCGACACAGCGCTGTATCAAGGGATCGCGCGTGCTCTCCGCGGTAATCATGCTGGAAACAGCCGTGCATCGGTTGCTCGGCTGCTATAGCAAAAACGTCGACCGATTTGTTGTGCCGAGTCGGTTTTACATCGACAAGTTGGTGGAATGGGGTTGGCCTCGTGAACGATTTATCCATGTGCCGAATTTTGTGGACATCGATCTTTTGCGTCCGATGGGGCCGCCAGGCGAGCATTTCGTCTATTGCGGCAGATTAGGGCCCGAAAAGGGATTAGCGACCTTCATTCGCGCAGTTGCGCAGTCTAGGGTGAAGGCGCAGATCATCGGTACGGGTCCGGAGGAGGCTGCTCTGCGTGCCTTGGCGCAAGAGACAGGCGCAATCGTAGACTTTGCCGGCTATCGGAGCGGCGAGGAACTCTACGCGTTGTTGCGAAGCGCGCGCGCGTTGGTCCTGCCTTCCGAGTGGTATGAAAATGCCCCCATGAGCGTGATGGAGGCGTATGCATTAGAGCGCCCGGTTATCGGTGCGGAAATCGGCGGTATCCCAGAGCTCGTTCGAGAGGACGAAACGGGTGCACTATTTCCAAGCGGCGATCAAGACGCGCTCGCTGAGCAATTGACACGCTTCGCTGGCCTATCGACTCAGGCGGTCTGGGATATGGGTAAAGCCGGACGTCGGTGGATGGCTGCCGATTTCGGTGCCACGCATTATCGCGACCGTCTTTTGGCGGTGTATGCGGCAGTGCAACCTACGGCGGTGTGAGCAGGCATTTTTTGCTGCTCCCCGTCGCCTTTCCCAGACGATTTTCTTTAAAAACAGCTGCGCTTTACACTTGTGCCAGCGGCTGTATCAGTTGTAACAAAGATATGACAATCGCCTCTAGCGTTCGCGGTACAGCCGGGTTAAACATAAACAGCGCGGCATAACAGCTACAACAAGCCGTCAATAATTACATCCGACTTTGGTTTACCGTCCTTCAGGGAGGATCGGGCCATGTTTGTGTTGTCCTCTACTACGGTCTGCATGCAGACCGGCAGTCAGCTTTCCCAATCCTGTCGCGCCCTAGGCGCGCGGCAGCTGGGAGACGTGCACGCATGAACTCCGGCAACGCCCCCAGTAAGCGTTCGCTCAAGGTATATATGCTTGGGCTTCGCGGGTTTCCTCATGTGCAGGGTGGCGTAGAAACGCATGCCGAACAGCTGTGCCCGCGCTTAGCCGACTTGGGCTGCGAAATGCATGTTATCGCCCGAGCGCCTTATCAAAAGGCGTTGAAGGAAGAATCCTGGCGTGGGGTGCGCTTCCATCGTCTGTGGTCTCCCAAGCAAAAGGGTCTAGAGGCCTTACTCCATTCGATACTCGGCGTTTTCTATGCAGCATTGAAACGCCCCGACGTACTCCACGTGCAAGCGATCGGGCCCGCGCTGATTGCGCCGCTGGCGCGATTACTCGGATTAAGAGTGGTGGTCACTCATCATGGCCCAGACTACGACAGGCAAAAATGGGGACCTCTGGCCAAAGCGACGTTGCGGCTAGGCGAGCGCTTCGGGATGCGGAGCGCACATGGGCGCATTGCGATTTCCCATTTGATCGCCGATCTCATCCACAAAAAATACGCGCGCTATGCGGCACGCATACCGAACGGCGTGACCTTGCCGGAAATACCGAATTCTCGGGCAACACTCGATCAATTCAATCTGGAAGCAGGCAAATACATCATCGTGGTCGGTCGTCTCGTTCCGGAGAAACGCCACTTCGATTTGATCGACGCTTTCGATGCCGCTCATCTCGATGGCTGGAAACTCGTCATTGTCGGCGCCTCGGACCACCCCGATGCGTATACGCGTAAATTGTTCCGCAAGGCTGCAACCATGCCGAAGATTGTGTGTACGGGCTTCCAAACCGGATTGGCTTTGGCAGAGCTTTACGCACACGCAGGCGTGTTCGTTTTACCGTCATCGCATGAAGGCTTGCCGATCGCCCTACTGGAAGCGTTGAGCTACGGCTTGCCGGTCATCGCAAGCGATATCCCGGCCAATTTGGAATTGGGCCTAGATCCGAACCACTACTTCCAGCTAGGTAATGTTGCGGAGCTAACACAGCGTCTACGTTTTTTTGCTGCGATGTCACCGAGTCCGGTCCAGCGGATGCAGACCCGACAATGGGTCAGCGAGCGGTACTGCTGGACCCGCGCTGCTAAACAGACCTTGGATATCTATCTCGCCGCCGCAAGATCGACGGTGCATTAGGAACAATCAAAAAACCGCGCGGCACAACTGTGCGGGCTATGCATATGAGGACATCTAGTTTGAACATTTTAGTGGTGGGCGGCGCTGGATATATCGGCTCGCACATGGTCAAGCGCCTGGGCATAGAAAAATGTTCGGTCACGACCCTGGACAATTTATCCGGTGGTTATCGCGACGCCGTGCTTTACGGCGATTTCATCCAGGGCGACGCGGGCGATGCGTCACTTCTGGGACGCCTATTCGCCGCGCGTCAGTTCGATGCGGTGATGCACTTTGCGTCCTTCATACAGGTCGGCGAGTCCGTTCGCAGCCCGATGAAGTATTACCGTAACAACGTGGTCAAAACGCTAACGCTGCTAGAGGCGATGAAAACCGCCGCAGTTAAACGGTTCATCTTTTCCTCGAGCGCCGCCATATTCGGCGAGCCTCAAACAGCGCTCATCAAGGAAGACCATCCGGCATCGCCAATCAACCCCTATGGGCGCAGCAAGCTGATGGTCGAGCAAGCGCTTGGCGACTACGATCGCGCCTATGCTTTGCGTTCGGTTTCTTTGCGCTATTTCAACGCCGCAGGCGCGGATTCAGAAGGCCAGCTAGGCGAAAGGCACGAACCGGAAACCCACTTGATCCCGCTTGTTTTACAAGCGGCCTCGGGCCGCCGCCGCAACATTCAAGTTTTCGGCCGCGACTATGAAACGCCGGATGGCACATGCGTGCGTGACTACATTCATGTCGAAGACCTCTGCGATGCGCATTGGTTGGCACTGCAATCCTTGATGGCTGGCGGCGAAAGCACCGCTTACAACTTGGGCAATGGCAACGGTTTCTCAGTGCAAGAAGTCATCGATGCCGCCGCAAAGGTTACGAACCGATCCATTAAGGTCGTAGATGCGCCTCGACGCGAAGGCGACCCTGCGAGACTCGTCGCCGATGCCACGAAAGCGAAACAAGAGCTCGGTTGGCAGCCACGACGCGCCGAATTGGACCGAATTGTCGGCGACGCTTGGCACTGGGAAGAATCTTTGGAATGCGTCCAATGAAGTTCATCGACGTCTTCAACGGCGACGCTGATGGCATCTGCGCCTTGCATCAATTGCGGTTGGCGCAACCTCGGCAGGCGCAGCTTGTGACAGGCGTGAAGCGAGATATTGCTTTGCTTGATCGTGTCGAAGCGAATGCGGGAGACGAGTTGACGGTGCTCGATATTTCCATGGAGCAAAACCAGAGGCCGCTACACGCTTTGCTGGAAGCCGGAGCGAAGTTGCGCTGGTTCGATCACCATCGCCCGGGCGCGATTCCTTCGCACTCTGGCCTGGATGCGCATATCGACACCAGCGCCGACACGTGCACGAGTCTCATTGTGAATCGTTGGTTGGAGGACAAACATCTTGTGTGGGCCGTCACCGCTGCTTTCGGCGATAACCTACACAACGCTGCGCATGCGGCGGCAGCGTCCTTACACCTCTCCGCCACAGAACTAGACAGTCTGAGAGAGCTTGGCGAAGCCATCAATTACAACGCGTATGGCGAGAGCATTGACGATTTGCACTTTGATCCGGCGCTGCTTTATGGGCGGCTGCATGAATATGTGGATCCTTTCAACTTTATTCATGAGGCGCCCGAATTCACGGTTCTGCGCGACGGTTTTCAACAGGACATGCGCCTGGCTGAAGACCTCAAACCGGAAATCGCCGAGCCTTGGGGAGCGGTTTACACGCTGCCAAGTTGCTCTTGGGCGCGCCGTGTTTCCGGCGTGTGGGCCAACGACCTCGCTCAAAACGCGCCGGACCGCGCACACGCCGTGCTGACAAAAAACAACGAGGGTTATGTGGTTTCCGTGCGAGCCCCCTTGAACCGCCGCGGCGGCGCAGATGAGCTTTGTGTTCAGTTTGAAGGCGGAGGTGGAAGAAAGGCAGCTGCGGGGATCAACCATCTTAGCGAATCCGATCTCGGGCGGTTTATCAGTGCCTTTGGCAAAGTGTTTGGAGCAAACGCATGACTACTCTTATTGCGCCCTATGGCGGCACCCTCATCAATTTGATGAGCGTAAACCCGGAAGCCTTACAGCAGGAAGCGCTGCGGCTTCCATCCCTCGATCTCAACCCGGAGACCACCGCCGACCTGGAACTGTTGATGAGCGGCGCTTATTCCCCGCTCACAGGTTTCATGGGCCGAGCCGACTATGAATCGGTCCTACATCGCCAGACGCTGTGTAATGGAACCTACTGGCCGCTGCCCGTCGTTTTTGAAATACCAGCCGAAAAGGTGGAACTGTGCAAAACGGCAGGAACCGTCGCGCTGAGGGACGCTGAGGGTTTGTTGCTGGCGCTCATGTCAGTTGAGGAAATATGGGAGGCCGACGCCCTCGCTGAAGCCGAGCTTCTGGGCGTCGCTGCACGAGCCGACACGCGCCACTATTTAGGTGGGCGCGTTCAAGGCGTCGCCTATGTGCCTCGCCACGACTTTCCTGAACTGCGCGTTACGCCCGCAGCAGTTCGGAGTGAACTTGTCGGCCGCGGATTGAGCCGCGTTATCGCATTGCAAACGAGGCAACCGCTCACCCGGGCGCAGTACGAATTCCTCATCCAGACAACCGCCTTACACAACGCCAGTCTTTTACTGCATCCCATGATCACCGCTACGGATAGCCTCACATCCGCCGATTTTTTTGCTTTGGTCCGTGGGTTTCAAGCGGTGATGCCGCGTTTCCCCAAAAAGATGGCCATGCTCGCCATTCTCGCACTGCCGCCACGAATGGCGAGCGCTCGGGAATTGGGTTTGCGCAGCATCGTGGCGCGCAATTTCGGTGTCGGCAAACTCATTGTTGGCGGTACTTACCAAGCCGAAGGTCATCGGCGGCGAGGACAGGATGCGGCGCAGCTCGCGGATGAACTACGCTTTAAGACCGGTGTGGAGTTGTTGCTTTTCCCGCGTATGGTTTATGCGCCCGACGCCGACCGTTATATCGACGAAGACCAAGCCTCCTCCGATGTGCATACGCGCTCGGTGACCGGCGAGGAGATGGATCACCATTTGCGTTCCGGTTTGCCGGTCGCCCCTTGGCATGTGTTCCCGGAGGTTCTGAACGAGTTGCTACGGAGTTATCCACCCCGTTCACGTATGGGGCTGACTGTCTTTTTTACGGGCTTATCGGGTAGCGGTAAATCGACGCTCGCCCGAGCGCTTGCATCGAAGCTGATGGAGATCGGCAACCGGCCGGTTACGCTTCTCGATGGCGATGTCGTCCGCAAACATCTGTCCTCGGAACTGGGTTTTTCGCCGGAACATCGCGACATCAATATCCGCCGCATCGGCTATGTGGCGAGCGAGATCACCAAGCATCGCGGTATTGCGATTTGCGCACCCATTGCCCCGTATGCACAAAGTCGCCTGGACGTACGCGCGATGGTGTCCGCGCAAGGCGGTTTTGTTGAAATCTATGTAGCAACGCCTCTTGAGGTGTGCGAAGGCCGAGATCGAAAGGGCTTGTACGCTCGCGCTCGCGCCGGCTTGGTTAAATCTTTCACCGGAATATCGGATCCCTATGAGGTTCCAAAACATCCGGAACTCGTTATCGACACCACCAGCATTAGCGTCGAAGAAGGCATCGAACGCATTGTTGCTTTGTTGCGTAAGGAAGGGTATCTCCCCGATCCGCAACATGCACAAGAACTCGCTAGTGAAAAACTGAAAACGGCCGCAGGGCACGGAGTGAAACATGAAGCGTCTTGAGCAATTGAGTTTTGACGAAACGTCCATCATGCCGATGGGGGCGGCGGGCGCAATCAACGCACCGGCGGTTGGCGAGCGCCCTACCCGCACCAGTACAGCTCGCGGAAACCTGTTGCGCGCACTTGAAGCAGTGATCGAGCCGACAATGATCGTGCTCTCACTCGTCGCCATCGCCTATGTTGTGGATGGCCGCGTGCGCCCCCTATATGTCTTGCTTGGCGCCGTCGCTTTTGCTTTGACTTTCCCCGGACGACCACGGCTAGCCAAGTCCTTGACCAAAGCGGCTGCGAAGATATTCGCGGGCTGGCTTGTGATCAGTGCGATGTTGGGTACGCTCCTTTTACTCGTTGACTATGTCGAGCGATTCAACGCCACTGTCAGCCTCATTTGGCTGGCGGTGGCTCCATTTGCTGCGCTCGGCGGGCATGTCGCGCTCCGCTATGCGGCACCTATCCTGCGCACATGGCAGGGCGGCGCCAACCGCGTCGTCATCGTCGGCATGAACGCGCCGGGCCTGGAGCTCGCGCGATCGATGCTGCGTGACCCGTATAACGAAGTTGAGCTCGCAGGCTTCACGGACGATCGGTCGATCGAAAGGTTGGGAGAGAAGGCAGATGATTATGCGCTGCTCGGCAGCATTGACGAGTTGTCGCGCTATGTACAGCAGTACTCGATCCACACGATCTACGTTTCACTGCCGATGGCCGCGCAACCTCGCATACAGCGAATGCTCGAAGACTTGCGCGATACCACGGCATCGATTTACTTCGTGCCGGATATGTTTGTCACGGATCTGATTCAAGGCGGTGTGAGCATGGTCGGCGGCCTGCCGGTCGTCGCGGTGTGCGAATCTCCGTTCACCGGATGGAACGGGTTTCTAAAGCGCGTAAGCGACGTCGCTTTCTCATTGATTATTCTCGCCGCGGCGGCGCCGCTCATGCTTGCAATCGCATGGGCTGTTAAGCAGACCTCGCCAGGGCCGGCGATTTTCAAGCAGCGGCGCTACGGACAAGACGGCCATGAAATCATGGTGTACAAGTTCCGCTCGATGAGCGTCTGCGACGACGGCCACCATATCCGTCAGGCGCAGCCCGGCGATGAGCGTGTAACGCCGCTTGGCGCATTTCTGCGAAAAACTTCCCTGGACGAACTGCCACAGTTCATCAACGTCATACAGGGCCGTATGAGCATCGTCGGACCGCGCCCACACGCAGTCGCTCACAACGAAATGTACCGGAAAGTCATTCGGAGCTATATGGTCCGTCACAAGGTTCGCCCGGGCATTACGGGATGGGCGCAGGTGAACGGCTTACGCGGTGAAACCGAATCGCTCGAGAAAATGGAAAAGCGCGTTCATTACGATTTGGAATATCTGAGGAAATGGTCGCTGCGTTTCGACATCTATATCATGCTGAAAACGGTCTGGGTCATTCTGCACGGCAAGAATGCGCACTGACAATTCGGTGCTGCCCGAGTAAAAAAGCCGGCGATGCCGGCTTTTTTATTCGCATCGCTTCAGCGTGGAAGCGTAGACGTCCCCATGAGATATTCGTCCACCGCGCGCGCGCATTGCCGACCTTCGCGGATTGCCCACACGATCAATGACTGCCCGCGGCGCATATCGCCTGCGGCAAATACCTTGGGATTCGATGTTTGGTAACAGCCGGGGCCGTCGGTAGTCGCCCGCACATTCCCCCGGGCGTCCTTCGCAAGACCCAATTGCTCCAGCATGCCCTTTTGGACCGGACCCACAAAACCCATAGCGAAAAGCACCAGGTCCGCCGGTATTTCAAATTCGCTGCCCGGCATTTCCACCATTTTCATTTGGCCTTTGTCGTCTTTCTTCCATTCGACACGTGCACCAACCAATGCGGTGACGTGGCCATTCTCACCTTTGAATGCTTTCGTCGTGATGGCCCAATCGCGCTGCGCGCCTTCCTCATGCGACGAAGAAGTGCGCATCTTGAGCGGCCAATATGGCCAAGTCATTTCCTTGTTCTCTTCCTCTGGCGGCTGTGGCAATAGTTCGAACTGCGTTACCGACGCGGCGCCGTGTCGATTTGAAGTACCGACGCAATCGGATCCTGTATCGCCGCCGCCAATCACCACAACATGCTTTCCCGTTGCCATAATCTGGTTCGGCACTTTGTCGCCGGCCACAGCTTTGTTTTGCTGCGGCAAGAAGTCCATCGCGAAATGAACGCCTCTCAATTCACGGCCTGGAACCGGTAAATCGCGCGCCGCTTCGGCGCCGCCGGATAAAACCACTGCGTCGAATTCGCTCAGGACTTTGTTGGCATCGACGTTTTCGCCGACATGTTGATTGACGCGAAACTCAACGCCTTCGGCGCGCATTTGATCTACCCGACGATCGATGTGATGTTTCTCCATTTTGAAATCCGGAATGCCATAGCGAAGCAATCCGCCGATGCGATCCGATTTTTCAAACAACACAACGTCATGGCCCACACGCGCAAGTTGCTGAGCGGCCGCCATCCCAGCCGGGCCTGAACCGATCACCGCTACACGCTTGCCGGTTTTTCGTTGAGGCGGCTCCGGCACAACCCAACCCATCTCCCACGCCTTATCGATGATGGCGTGCTCGATCGATTTGATACCTACCGGATCATTATTGATGTTGAGCGTACAGGCGGCTTCGCAAGGTGCGGGGCAAACGCGACCGGTGAATTCAGGAAAATTATTTGTCTGGTGCAGCGTGTCGATTGCTTGGCGCCAGTTCTGCTTGAAGACGAGATCGTTCCAGTCGGGAATGATATTGTTGACGGGGCATCCGCTCATACAAAAAGGAATGCCGCAATCCATGCAACGCGCCCCTTGCACGCCCGCTTCTTCGTCGGTGAGATGCATGACGAACTCGCGATAGTGCTTGACGCGTTCGCGCGGCTGCTCGCTCGCTTCCTGCAGCCGCTGAAATTCCATGAAGCCGGTGACCTTACCCATTGTTCGACCTGATTAGATTTATGTCCGCACCGTTGCGGAATTTATTAAGCGGCCAGTTTGCGCCCTTTGGCCGCCAACTCCCCAAGCGCGCGCCGGTATTCGCTGGGGAAGACCTTGACGAACTTACTGCGACAGTTCGTCCAGTCCGCCAGAATGCGCTTCGCCTCTGCGCTGCCGGTATAACGCGCATGCTTCTCGATATAGCTTTTAAGTACGTCCTCGTCAGAACGACCCAGATGCCAAATGTCCCGCGGCAGCTTCGCTTCCTGTTCCGCTTCGGTGAGGACTGTTTCGAGCGCGACCATCGAAAGGTTGCAGCGGTCCTTAAACGTACCGTCTTCATCGAATACATATGCGATACCACCGGACATCCCTGCCGCGAAGTTACGACCTGTTCGCCCCAATACGATCACCGTGCCGCCGGTCATATATTCGCAGCAGTGGTCGCCAACCCCTTCCACGACGGCGAGTGCGCCGGAGTTCCGCACGCAGAAACGCTCTCCGCCGACACCGCGGAAATAAGCCTCGCCGCCAACCGCACCGTACATCACCGTATTGCCGATGATGATGTTCTCTTGAGGGTCGCCACGAAACTTGGGCGAGGGCTGGACAACAATGCGGCCACCGGAAAGGCCTTTGCCCACATAGTCGTTCCCTTCACCGATGAGGTCCAGGCTGATGCCGCGCGCCAGGAAAGCGCCGAAGCTCTGTCCGGCAGATCCGGCAAATTTGATGGCAATGGTGCCGTCGGGTAAACCGGCATGACCATATTTTTTTGCTACTTGTGCAGAAAGCATTGTGCCGACCGTGCGATTCACATTGCGGATGGGCATTTCGATCTGCACCTTTTCGCCGCGCTGGATAGCGGGCTGGGCCAGTTCGATCAGACGATGATCGAGCGCCTTGTCGAGTCCGTGATTCTGCTGTTCGACGCGGTAACGAGCAACACTCGCCGGCATCGGCGGCTTGTAAAAAATCTTGCTGAAATCCAGACCACGCGCTTTCCAATGCGCGATGCCTTTGCGCATATCTAGCAGGTCGCTACGGCCGATAAGGTCGTTGAACTTGCGAATGCCCAACTCCGCCATATAACCGCGCAATTCTTCGGCCACGAAGAAGAAGTAGTTAACGACGTGTTCCGGCTGACCTTTGAATTTCTTGCGGAGCACAGGGTCCTGTGTGGCGACGCCAACCGGGCAGGTATTGAGATGGCACTTACGCATCATGATGCAGCCTTCCACCACAAGCGGCGCTGTGGAGAAGCCTAATTCGTCCGCGCCGAGAATGGCCGCGATCAATACATCTCGCCCGGTCTTCATCTGACCGTCCGCCTGCACCACGATACGACCGCGCAATTTATTCAGCACAAGCGTCTGCTGCGTTTCCGCGAGACCTAACTCCCATGGCGTGCCCGCATGTTTGATAGATGAAAGGGGTGATGCGCCCGTGCCGCCGTCATAGCCGGAAATAGTGACATGGTCGGCTTTGGCTTTAGATACACCCGCAGCCACCGTACCGACCCCGAGTTCGGACACCAGCTTCACGCTGATCGAGGCGTTGGGATTGGCGTTCTTGAGATCGTGAATGAGCTGCGCCAGATCCTCGATCGAATAGATATCGTGATGCGGCGGCGGCGAGATCAGACCTACGCCCGGCACTGAGAAGCGTAGTTCGGCGATGTACTCGGACACTTTATGGCCGGGCAATTGGCCGCCCTCGCCGGGCTTGGCCCCTTGCGCCATCTTGATCTGGATTTGGTCGGCGCTCGCGAGATATTCCGCAGTCACGCCAAAACGACCTGATGCCACTTGCTTGATCTTCGATCGCAGTGAGTCGCCTTCCCTTAAGGGAATGTCGACTTCCACGCGGTGATGGCCAAGCTTGCTCATCAACGATTCGCCCGCTTTCACAGGTACAAAGCGAGCGGGATCTTCGCCGCCTTCTCCAGTATTGGACTTCCCGCCAATGCGATTCATCGCGATGGCCAGCGTCGAATGAGCTTCTGTTGAAATCGAACCCAGCGACATCGCGCCGGTAACGAAGCGCTTAACGATTTCCGTAGCAGGTTCAACTTCTTCGAGGGGCACCGGCGTACATGCATCCGTGCGCAATTCAAACAGGCCGCGCAAGGTCATATGCCGTTTCGATTGATCGTTGATGATCTGTGCGTACTCTTTGTACGTCGCGTAATTGTTCGCCCGTGTCGAGTGCTGAAGCTTCGCGATCGCATCGGGTGTCCACATATGTTCTTCGCCTCGAATGCGGAAGGCGTATTCGCCGCCCGCATCGAGCGCATTGGACAGAACAGGATCATCCCCGAAAGCCGCCTGATGAAGGCGAATCGCTTCTTCGGCCACTTCGAAAACGCCGATCCCTTCAACATTAGAAGCGGTGCCGGAAAAATATTTCTCGATCAATGATGAGGACAAACCGACCGCTTCAAAAATTTGTGCGCCGGTATACGACAGATAGGTAGAGATGCCCATCTTGGACATCACTTTCATCAAGCCTTTGCCTACGGCCTTAACGAAGTTTTGCACCGCCTTCTTGCCTTCTACGTCGGCGGGCAACAGAGCCTTACTGTGCAGCAGGGTTTCCAACGCAAGATAGGGATGAACCGCTTCTGCACCGTAACCGGCCAACAATGCAAAGTGATGCGTCTCGCGCGCAGACCCGGTTTCAACGACCAAACCCGCACTGGTGCGCAGACCTTTACCAACCAAATGTTGATGAATAGCCGAGAGGGCCAGGAGCGCGGGGATGGCAACATGCGCTTCGTCGATCTTGCGGTCCGAGAGAATCAGAATAGATATGCCATTGCGGACCGCGTCTTCCGCTTGTGCACACAAGCTCGCCAAACGCGCTTCGATTGCTTCTTTACCCCATGCGACCGGATAGCACAAATCGATCTCCGCTGAACGGAACTTGCCGCCGGTGTGTTTTTCGATATGACGAATGACGTCCATCTGATCGAAATCGAGAACCGGTTGGCTCACTTCCAATCGGATCGGCGGATTCATTTCGTCGATGCCGAGCAAATTCGGTTTCGGTCCGATGAAAGTAACCAGCGACATCACAAGTTCTTCTCGGATCGCGTCGATAGGCGGGTTCGTGACTTGAGCGAATAGCTGCTTGAAGTACGCGTAGAGCGTCTTGTCTTTATCGGACAAAACCGCGAGCGGAGAGTCGTTGCCCATCGAGCCGACCGCTTCCTCACCCGCTTGCGCCATGGGCGCAAGGATGAATTTCAAGTCTTCTTGCGTGTAGCCAAACGCCTGCTGCCGATCCAGCAGCGGCACTTTGGTGGCGGGACGCTCTTCTGAACCGGGTTTCAGATCGTCGAGCTTGATGCGGATGCGCTCAATCCAGTCGCGATAAGGCTTCGACGCCGATAGCGTGTCTTTCAATTCTTTGTCGTCGATGATCCGACCGGCTTCAAGATCGATCAGGAACATCTTGCCCGGTTGCAGACGCCATTTCTTGATGATGCGATCGTCAGCGATGGGCAACACGCCCGTTTCCGAAGCCATCACCACCAAATCGTCATCCGTAACGAGATAGCGAGCGGGACGCAACCCATTGCGGTCCAGCGTCGCGCCGATCTGCCGGCCATCCGTGAAAGCCACCGCAGCGGGGCCATCCCAGGGTTCCATCATGGCGGCGTGGTACTCGTAGAACGCCCGCCGCGTCGGATCCATCAGCGTGTGCTTCTCCCATGCTTCGGGTATCAGCATCATCATGGCGTGGGCGAGCGAATAACCGCTCATCACCAGCAATTCCAAAGCATTGTCGAAAGACGCGGAGTCCGATTGGCCGTCATAAATAAGCGGCCAAAGTTTATCGAGGTCTTTACCGAGCACCGGGCTGGAGATCGCCTGTTGCCGCGCGCGAATCCAATTGACGTTGCCGCGCAGCGTATTGATTTCGCCGTTGTGCGCGATCATGCGGAACGGATGCGCGAGCTCCCACGTCGGAAAGGTATTTGTCGAGAAACGTTGATGCACCAGCGCAAGCGCAGATACGACCCGCTTGTCCTGAAGATCTTTGTAATAAGTGCCCACCTGATCGGCGAGCAGCATGCCTTTGTAGACGATCGTCCGAGCGGACATCGAGGGCGAATAGAACTCCTTGCCGTGAGCAAGATCCAGCGACTGGATGGCGTGACCTGCTGCTTTGCGGATGATGTAAAGCTTGCGCTCTAAGGCGTCTGTGACCGTGACCCCCGCCCCGCCGATAAACACCTGGCGGATGTGCGGCTCGATCGCTTTGACCGATTCGCCCAGGATCGCGCTATTGACCGGCACGTCCCGCCAGCCAAGCAAGCGCTGACCTTCGTTCTTGATTGCGCGCTCGATCTCATATTCACAGGCCAGGCGCGATGCCGGTTCGCGAGGAAGAAAGAACATCCCCACTCCGTACTCGCCGATGGGCGGTAATTTTATTCCCTGTTTGGCAACCTCTTCGCGAAGGAAGGCATCCGGAATCTGTAACAGAATTCCAGCGCCGTCACCCGCCAGAGGATCCGCCCCCACCGCACCGCGATGGGTGAGGTTTTTGAGGATTTGCAGGCCTTGATCGACAATGCCATGGGACTTCCGCCCCTTGATGTGAGCGATGAATCCGACGCCACAGGCATCGTGTTCGTTGGCGGGGTCATACAAACCCTGCCGCGGCGGAAGGGCCGAGTGGTCCACAGTGTCACCTCAAAACGCGCCCATTGCGGGCAAAAACCGGGCAGCCGCTCAGGAATGCGCGTTGTCGCGCTGCAGCACACGGGGGACTTAGGAATATACCCTCGAAGTCAGAGGCGCTCAAGAATCGAGGACAAGTTTCCCCCGACTAAGCCGCGGAACAGGATTCCAGGGTCTGCCGGACGAGCCTTAAGTCGGCTTGTTCACTGACATAGGCATCGCCCAATGCCTTAAGAAGAACAAAGCGGATTCGCCCAGATTGGGCTTTCTTGTCGACCGACATCAGGTCCAAATACCGGTCGACGCCAAGCTTCGGACCCAAGGTGGGTAGCCCGGCTCGCGCGATCAGATTTTTCAGACGATCGAAGCTAGACGCGTCGATCAGCTCCAGCCGTCTGGAAAGATCCGCTGCCATCACCATTCCCGCCCCGACGGCTTCCCCATGCAACCAAGTGCCGAACCCCAGACCGGCCTCGATGGCATGCCCGAACGTATGGCCGAAATTCAAGAGTGCGCGGACGCCGTTTTCTCTCTCATCTAAAGCAACTACCTCGGCCTTGAGCTCTATGGAGCGGCAAATGGCGTAAGTGAGCGCTTCTGAATCCCTTCTAAGCAGCTTCTCCACATGCGTTTCCAGCCAAGCAAAGTAGGCCGCATCGCGGATAGCCGCATGTTTAATGATCTCGGCTAAACCGGCGCTCAGCTCTGCGTCCGGCAAGGTTCTAAGCGTGTCGATATCGGCGACCACCGCCAGAGGCTGGTGGAACGCGCCGATCATGTTTTTGCCAAGGGGATGGTTGATGCCTGTCTTACCGCCCACCGACGAATCGACTTGCGCAAGGAGGGTAGTCGGAATTTGGATAAAAGGGACGCCCCGCATGAAAGACGCGGCAGCAAAACCGGTCATGTCGCCTATGACCCCGCCGCCCAACGCAATGAGCACGGAATGCCGATCACAGCGATTCGCGAGCAGCGCGTCGAAAATCAGATTCAAAGTCTGCCAATTTTTAAAGTCCTCTCCATCCGGCAAAACGATCGAAAGGCTCTCGATTCCCACCCGCGCGAGCGCGGCCTTCAAGCGCTCCAGATAGAGCGGGGCGACGGTAGTGTTCGTCACAACAGCCGCTTTTGCTCCCTTGGCGAACAAGGGCGCGATTAATTCCGCTTGCTCCAACAAGGACGGCGCAACATGGATGGGATAGCTGCGATCGGCGAGCGCTACGCGGATAGTTTGCATGCTTCGGGTAGTTGGTTGAGCAGTTGACGCATTAAGGAGGAGACGCTTTGTTTGCCGGTGTCCAAAACCAGATCCGCTATCTCTCGATATAAGGGATCGCGGACGCCATAGAGTTCTTTCAGCTTCGCGAGCGGATCTTCACCGCTTAATAAGGGCCGCGATTTGTCGTGACGCGTGCGCTGCCATAAATCGCGTGGAAGACCATGCAAGTAGATCACATAGCCATGCGCCGCAAGACGTTCGCGGTTGCGCGCATCCAACACTGCGCCCCCGCCGGTCGCCAACACGATATTTTCCATCTCCGTCAGGCGCTCGATGGCCTCGACTTCACGGGCACGAAAACCTGCCTCGCCTTCAATTTCGAAAATTGTCGCCACCCGCACGCCCGTACGCTTCTCGATGTCATGGTCCGCATCATGAAAGCTTTTTCCCAACCGATGAGCCAGTTGCTTTCCCACGGTGGTCTTACCGGCGCCCATGAGGCCGACGAGATAAATATTGCGGCTATCTCCCATGCGCCATTGTACGGCGGGCGTCGCACAAAAGAAAAAGGCCGGGCGAACCCGGCCTTTTGAGTGTTGCGTGTCTTAGCGCACGCTCACGCGTTCTTCCACAATTTTCGGAGTTAGGAAAATGAGCAGCTCGGTCTTGTTATCCAGTCGGAACGTGTTGCGGAACAAACGACCGACCGCGGGCAAATCGCCTAGGACAGGGACCTTGTTAACCGTGTTTCGCTCTTCTTGGGTGTATATCCCCCCGATGACCACTGTTCCGCCGTTTTCCACCAGAACCGTCGTCTTGACGTGTTTCGTGTCGATAGCAGGTTGGTTCAAGGCGCCTTGAATGGTCGGAGACACCGCATCTTTATTGACGTCGACGTCCATCATCACGTTGCCGTCCGGCGTGATATGCGGGCGAACTTTCAGCGCCAAGACCGCTTTACGGAAGGCAACGCTGACCGATCCACTGGAGCTGGCTTCAAGATAGGGAATTTCCGTGCCCTGTTCAATCAGCGCCTCCACCTGATTCGCCGTCACCACGCGCGGACTGGAAATGATCTTCCCTTTACCATCCGATTCCAGCGCAGAAAGCTCAAGACTGAGGAAGCGGCTTTGATCGCTATTGAACAATATGAAAGAGAACTGCCCCGGCTGCGCCAGCGTGTCAGTCGCCGCCGCCGGCAAGTTGATTTGCGGCTGGGCCCCAACGGTCGGTGGAACGCCTGGAATCAAGTTTCCACCTGGACGTAAAAGGCCGCCCAAGAAATTATGCGCCCCCGCAGCGGTCGTGCTGTAGCCCAGACGCGCACCCAGAGTCCGCGAGAACTTATCGGTCGCCTCGACGATACGCGCCTCGATCATGACCTGACGCACAGGAATATCCGTCGTCAGGATAACGCGCCGAATTTCTTCCAGACGCGACGGGATGTCTTGGACGAACACAATGTTGGTGCGTGGATCGAGTACCGCGCTGCCGCGTTTAGAAAGAATGCGCTGCTTATCATCCTTGAGGATCTTGAGCAGCGCTTCCGCCTTCATGTAGTTGAGATGGAAGACTTCAGTACGCAAGGGCTCCAATTCGGCGATCTGAATCTTGCTTTCAAGTTCGAGCTTTTCCTTCGTGGTGAGCTCATCCCGCGGCGCAATCCATAAAACATTGCCGTTTTTGCGCATATCCAGACCGCGCGTCTGCAGAATGATGTCGAGCGCCTGATCCCACGGCACGTCTTTGAGTCGAAGGGTCAAGTTGCCTTGCACCGTATCGCTCGTAATAATATTCAGATCGGTGAAGTCGGCAATAACGTTCAGTACGCTGCGGACGTCGACGTTTTGGAAATTGAGGGACAGTTTTTCGCCGCGATAACCGCTGCGGGATCCCTGGATCAACTTGTTCGGATCGTATTGCACCGGTTTTAATTCGACGACAAATTGCGTGTCAGTCTGATAAGCGTTGTGTTCCCAAAGACCGGTCGGCTCGATAACCAGTCGGACGTTCTCGCCCTGTTGGAACGCTGCGACCGATTTAACGGGCGTAGCGAAGTCAGCGACGTCTAGGCGTTTGCGCAAATTCTCCGGCAAGCTGGTCTTCAGGAAGTCCACGACCAAGTTATTGCCTTGCGTACGGACATCGATCCCGGTCTGCGTGTCGGACAATTCGATTACGACTCGACCTTCACTGGCGTTTCCGCGCCGGAAATCGATATCCTTAAGTGAATGTTCTTGGCCGTTGGGCGCGCCTTCGGCAAAACGCGCAACTGTTCCCTTCGCATTTGGAACGATTACTGGGTTCAGTACGATATTGAGCGTGTTACCGTCGACATTGACTTCATGGGTCATGACGTTTTTGAGGTTGAAGACCATGCGAGTGCGATCGCCTACCTGCACGACGTTATAACCCCGCAGATCTCCTTCGTTCACCTCCTGCGAATTGCGGCCGAGGCCATTGACGGTGTTGGGGAAGTCAAAGGCCAAACGCGGCGGTGTCGCGACACTGAAGCTTGCCGGCACTGTAGAGAGCGGCTGCTTCATCGTCAAAGCGATCAAAACTCTGCCGCCTTGAGTCGCGACATTAACCGTCTCGATGCTGTTTTGGCCCGCTTGGGCATGGGCCGCCGGTGCGGCGATAGTCAACACCGCCATCAGCATGCAAAGACAAACTTGATAAAGCGCTTTCATTTGGAACCCTCCGCTTCCTGCAGAATGAGTGTGCTATCCCGTTCAGCCCAATCGCCTGCAGGATCCTGGACCATTTCTTTTAGAACGACTTCCCGTTCGTTGATTTGTGTAACTAAGCCGTAGTTTTGGCCCATGTAATTGCCGACCTGAACCTTGTAGAGCGCCGCGTCCGCCTTTACCAAGGCGTAAGTGCGATTGTGTTGCTGAAGCACGCCGACCATTTTCAAAGACTCGAGCGAGTAAGACTCAAGCGGCTCCTTCGCTCGCATTTGGTCTGGCCCACCGCCGCCCTTACCTTTGGTCGCAAGAGCAAGTTTCGCGGGCCCAAAGGGGTCCGGCATTTCGAAGCCCTGATAAGGAAGTGGCTCGTAGGGTTTGACGACAGGTAAGGGCTCGACTCGACCACGCAGGTTTTGCGTCAAGCTATCCAGCTCCGCTTTCAGTTCGGTTTGTTCCCCGCCGTCACAGCCCACCAAGGCAGCAACCATCAATGTCAACGCTAGACGCTTCATTTCTTCGCCTTCGCTTTCG
>DATEOW010000121.1:0-28035 GCA_035273665.1 Burkholderiales bacterium
CGCTGCGATAGCGCTCGATCATGCCCGGGACTTGTTCACTCTGGTCCGGATGGACGATAAAAACGATTTCGTAATGACGCATGCATTCTCCTATGGGTAATGCTGCTTACGATGCGAGTAAGGCAGCAAGGATGGTGTTGCCAGAACCCCGACTGGAAGCCAGCCGGAAAAGCCCGCGATTATAGCGGCTTAGCTTAGGCGGAGGCAAGTCACCTGCGGCGCCTTGCCTCGTACAGGCATATCCCGGCCGCAACGGAAACATTCAAGCTTTCGACTTGGCCGAAAATGGGGATGCGCACCAGCAGATCGCAGCGCTCTCGGGTCAGGCGGCGCAACTGCGAGCAGTAAGCAGGGCTCCCGCTTGCGGGATGCGCACGGCCGCGAGTCGGTTGCTTAGCCGCAGCTATTGCCTTCGCCGCCTTGCCTCGTACAGGCATATCCCGGCCGCAACGGAAACATTCAAGCTTTCGACTTGGCCGAACATGGGGATGCGCACCAGTAGATCGCAGCGCTCTCGGGTTAGGCGGCGCATCCCTTCACCTTCCGACCCCAATACCAAGGCCAGCGCCGGCGGTAGAGACGCGGCGTAGAGGTCTCCGGTTGCCTCTTCCGCCATGCCGACCACCCAGATACTTCGCTCCTTCAGCTCGTCCAACGTCCGCGCAAGATTGGTCACCACGATATAGGGGACGCTTTCCGCGGCGCCGCTCGCGACCTTCAGGACGGTCGCGGACAGGCCGGCGCTTTTGTCCTTCGGCGCGATGACGGCATGCGCACCGGCAGCATCCGCCACGCGCAGGGCAGCGCCCAAATTATGTGGATCGGTGATGCTATCGAGCACGAGCAGCAAGGGCGGTTCTTTCAAGCTGTCGAGAACGTCGTCCAATCCGGTCTGCGGTTGCAGCATCTTGGCGCGCGCAACGACACCTTGATGGCGCGATGTGCCGGCCATTCCCGTCAGGCGGTCCTCCGCCACTTGCATGATGCGAACTTTAAGGCGCTCTGCCGTGGCGAGAACGTCGCGCATCCGTGGATCCTTACGCGTGGGATCGACATAAATTTCGAAAATCGAACCGGGATCGTTCCGCAGCCGCGCCTGCAGCGCATGAAAGCCGTGAATGAAGCTGTCCGCGCTCATTGCGGCTCCGACAAGACAAAATCGATACGAGTGGTTTCCAGCGATACGCGTACGACTTTGACGCGTACACGGTCGCCGAGGCGGAAGGAACGCCCGCTGCGTTCGCCACGCATTTCGTGCAGCGCCGCGTCGAACTTGAAGTAGTCATTGCCCAGTTCGGAAACATGCACGAGACCTTCGACATACACATCGTCCAACGCGACGAAGACGCCGAAGCTCGTGACCGCACTGATGCTGCCGTCAAATTCCTCGTTAATCTTATCCTGCATGTAATAGCACTTCAGCCAGGCGACGACATCGCGCGTCGCGTCGTCTGCACGGCGTTCGGTCATCGAGCAATGCACCCCGAGTTCATGCCACTTGCCCGGCTTGTAGCGTTCGCCCGTCAGCACGCCTTTGATGGCGCGATGAATCAGTAGATCCGGGTAGCGGCGGATCGGCGAAGTAAAGTGTGTGTAGGCCTCGTAAGCAAGGCCGAAGTGGCCCTCGTTGTCGGGGCTGTAGACTGCTTGTTGCAGTGAGCGCAATAACACGGTCTGCAGGAGCTGCTTGTCCGGGCGCTCCTTGATTTGGGTGAGCAGCTTGGCGTAATGCTTGGCCGTCGGCTTTTCACCGCCTTCCAGATGAAAGCCGAAGCTCTTGAGGAATTCGCGCAGGCGCTCGAGCTTCTCCGGCGTCGGGCCTTCGTGCACGCGATACAGCGCAGGTTGTTCGTTCTTGATGAGGAAATCGGCCGTGCAGACGTTTGCGGCCAGCATGCATTCCTCGATCAGCCGATGCGCATCATTGCGCGTCACCGGCACGATCTTCTCGATCTTGCCTTTGTCGTCGAAAATCATCTGCGTTTCAATTGTTTCGAAGTCTATGGCGCCGCGCTTGCCGCGCGCCTGCAGCAGCGCACGAAACACTTCGTCCAACACCTGCAATCGCGGATGAAGCGCCGCAGGTACAGACTCAACATCTGCTTCCAGCCCGTAGAGCAATTTGGCGACGCGCGTATAGGTCAGGCGCGCATGCGAGCGCATGACCGCGGGATAAAACTTGTAGGGACCGAGCTCACCTTTGGGCGATACGATCACCTCGCAGACCATGCAGAGCCGGTCTTCGTCCGGGTTGATGGAGCACAAGCCGTTGGACAATTTTTCCGGCAACATCGGAATCACTCGTCGCGGGAAATAAACGGAGTTGCCCCGCTCACGCGCATCGATGTCGAGCGCATCGCCCGGTGTAACGTAGTAACTGACATCGGCAATCGCGACAATCAGGCGAAAACCCTTGCCTTGTTTTTCGCAATACACCGCATCGTCGAAATCGCGCGCTGTTTCGCCATCAATCGTGACGAGCGGTAAGTCGCGTAAATCGATGCGCCCTGCCCAATCGCTTTCGCGCACCGCCTTGGGCAGCTTGGCCGCATGACGCGTCGCCGCCGCAGAAAACTCATGCGGCAGGCTGTGTTTGCGCAAGGCGATTTCGATTTCCATACCGGGGTCGGCATAGTTGCCCAACACTTCCGTGACCTTGCCGATGGGTTGTGTGTGCTTGCCCGGCTGAACCGCCAACTCGACCGTGACGACCTGTCCCTCTTTGGCATCCTTGCTTGTGCCGGGCTCGATAAGGATGTCGTGTTGAATACGACGGTCGGATGCGATGAGGAACCACAAGCCATGTTCTTTGCGCAGTCGACCAACCACCTTTTGTTGCGCGCGCTCGAGCACTTCGACGATGTTGCCTTCGCGACGTCCGCGACGATCGAGCCCGCCTGGCCGCACCATGACACGGTCGCCATGCATGACTTGCTGCATTTCAGTCGGACTTAGAAAAAGATCCGCACCACCTTCATCCGGAATCAGGAAGCCGAAACCGTCCGGATGCGCTTCAACCTTGCCGCTGACCAGATCGAGTTTTTGTGCGACAAGAATCGCGCCTTTGCGATTGCGGAGGATTTGCCCATCGCGCTCCATCGCGCCCAGACGGCGCGTGAATCCTTCCGCTTCGGTCCGCTTGATACCAAGCAATTTCGCTAGGCGTGCCTCTTCCACTGGGACCGCTTCCTCTTCGAGGATTTGCAGAATGAATTCGCGGCTTGGAATGGGATTTTCATAGCGGCCCGCTTCGCGGTCGCGATGCGGATCCCGGCTACGTTGCGCTTTGCTGCTTGGTTTTGCAGTTGTTTTTGCTTTTGCTTTCATTGCTCATCAGTCTTGATTCATTTAAAATGCGCCCCTCCGCGCCGAGATGGCGGAATTGGTAGACGCACTAGGTTCAGGTCCTAGCGCCCGCAAGGGTGTGGAGGTTCGAGTCCTCTTCTCGGCACCACGATTATAGAAGCCCGCACGCTGCGGGCTTCGTAATTTATAGGTCCCGACAAGCAAGCAAACTGCTTTGCTTGCGTAGAGGACTCGAAGGGCGCGGCGTTGCGCAAAGCGCCGCTGCGCCGGGACCGCAGAATGTGGTCGAGTCCTCTTCTCGGCGCTATTTTTCTCAGCCTGTTTTGTCCCCGTCCGGAGACCGTTCTACCAGCCCTTGCAGACTGCTCAAATCATAAGGTTCGTACGGCGGATGGATACGCGGATTGTTCGCGAGCAAAGCCGCGCGATAGTCCGGCGCCGCTGAACATGTGCCCTGCTGCCATAAAACCGCGCTGCGGATTTCGGTGATTGCAGGGTGGCGTTCGCGCAACGCAGATTTCACCGTTGCAAGCGTCGCGCCGCTTACCGCCACATCGTCGACCAGGAGGATAGCCCCTTTCAGGTCGTGCAACGCCGCGATCTGCCGCGAGAGCTGCGGCGTATCGCCCTCGCCATGTTGCGCAAGAACAATCGCCAGCGGCTTGCGATAGACGCGTGCGACGATGTCGCCGACACGCACGCCGCCGCGCGCGATACACACGATGTGATCGAACTCCCACTTGGAGCGATGGATCTCGGCAATCAGGCTTTCGATGGTGCGATGGTAATCGGACCAGCTGAGAAAGAGATCCGGCATGCTCTAAAGGCGCTCAGACCCGTGGCCCGCCGCTCGGTCGCGCAACTGCGCGACCGAGCGCACCGTTGAACGATGTAGCCTGTGGTTTGGCTCGCCCATTCGCTTCGTCAAAAGGTGGCGACCCGGATCTCGGAGGCTATGCGTACGGATGACGGCGAAGAATTGTTTCATCGCGGTCCGGTCCGGTGGAAATCATGTCGATGGGAACGCCCACCGTCGCTTCCAGGCGATCAAGATAGACGCGCGCTGCGCGAGGCAGTTTCTCGAGCTCATTGATGCCCACTGTGCTATCGCTCCAACCGGGCAAGGTCTCATAGACGGCCTCGCATCGTTCCACATCGTCCGCCCCGGCCGGGGGCAGTTCGATACTGCGTCCGTCGAGCTTGTAGCCGACGCAAAGCTTCACTTCGGGCAAACCATCCATCACATCGAGCTTCGTCACGCACAGACCTGAGAGGCCGTTGATTTGGGCCGAGCGTTTCATCGCCGCGGCATCGAACCATCCGCAACGTCGCGGCCGTCCCGTCACGGAACCGAACTCGTTTCCGCGTTTACGCAATGCTTCGCCCGTTGCATTTTCAAGTTCGGTGGGGAACGGACCCGCTCCTACGCGCGTGGCATACGCTTTCGTGATACCGAGTACGTAATGCAAGGTCTGCGGGCCGACCCCCGCACCTGCTGCCGCCGCACCTGCGACTGTATTGCTGGAGGTCACGTATGGATAAGTGCCGTGATCGATATCGAGCAGCGTGCCTTGCGCGCCTTCGAACAAAAGACTCTTGCCCGCGCGATTGACCGCCTGCAACTCATTCGGAATATCTGCCAGCATGGGCTTCAGTCTTGCGGCGAAGCTCAAAGCCTGATCGCGCACTTGCGCGTAATCGACGGGTTCCGCTTTAAGCCAGTGTTGCAGCACGAAGTTGTGATAGTCCATCACTTCGCGCAGCTTCTCGGCGAAGCGTTGCGGCGAAAACAAATCGTGCAGACGAATGGCGCGCCGTGCGACCTTGTCCTCATATGCGGGACCGATGCCTCGGCCCGTCGTGCCGATCTTGGCGTCGCCCTTGGCCGCTTCGCGCGCCTGATCCACGGCGACGTGGTAAGGAAGAATAAGCGTGCAGGCTTCGCTGATGCGGAGGCGTTCACAAACATTCACTCCGGCCTGTTCGAGTTCGCCGATTTCTTGGAATAGCGCTTCGGGTGAGAGCACGACACCGTTGCCGATATAGCAAGTGACATCGCTACGCAATACACCGGAAGGAATCAACCGCAAAATCGTTTTCTTGCCGCCGATCACAAGCGTGTGACCGGCGTTGTGGCCGCCCTGGAAACGCACCACGCCCTTGGCATGTTCGGTCAGCCAATCGACGACTTTGCCTTTGCCTTCATCACCCCATTGGGTCCCTACTACGACAACGTTCTTGACCATGCTGATACGAGCGCTCGCCCGCGGGCTAGCGACTCTTGACCTCCCAGGTTCCATTCTTCGATACGAGTTGCCGGTCGCAACCCAATTCATCGCGCGAAGCCTCGTGCCCCGGCAAATCGACAATGACGACTTCACCCGCCGCACGCAATGCGGCGATGCGTTCATTCAACGCAGTATCCGATATATAGGGCGCCAGAATCGCGCCGGGGAATTTCTGTGCCGGCGCCACTCGTGCAAGATCGCGTAAGTCGAGCGAAAAACCGGTCGCCGGACGTGCGCGACCAAAGGCACGGCCGACTTCATCGTACCGGCCACCCAAAGCAATCGCATTCGGCAAACCTTTGAGATAAGCCGCGAACACCACACCGCTGTGATAGTGATAGCCGCGCAAATCCGCCAGATCGATGCTGATCTCCATGCCGTTATCTTTGGCAAGCGCGGACAAGTCGCCCAGCGCACGATCAATCGCTGGCAGGTTCGGCAGTACTTTGCGGGCGCGGTCGAGCACTTCCGGCCCACCATACAAATCGGCCAGCGAAAGAAAAGCCTCACGTGTCTTGGCCTCGAAATTCGCGGTCAGCGCGACGAGACGAGGCCGATCTTTTGCGACGAGCACATCGAGTAATTCCGCTTCGGCCGCATCGCTCAAGCCCGCGTGTTCGGCCAGCGCTTCAAAGACGCCAACGTGTGCGAGATCCAAACAGATATCGTTCAATCCGCAGCGCTGCAGCGCCGTGCGCAGAAGCCGTTGGATTTCGATATCGCTCTCGATGCCTGCGTGACCGTAGATTTCGGCGCCGACCTGTAGGGGCTCACGTGTCGCGGTGATGCCGCGAGGGCGCGTATGCAACACGGTGCCGCAATAACACAGGCGCGTTACACCTTTGCGATTGAGAAGATGTGCGTCGATACGCGCGACCTGCGGCGTCATGTCGGCGCGAAATCCCATCATCCGTCCGGATAACTGATCGACGAGTTTGAATGTTCGCAGATCCAGATCATGCCCTGTGCCGGTCAGCAACGAGTCGGTGTATTCCAGCATGGGCGGCTGCACGAGCTCGTACCCATGCACCCGAAAGACTTCCAGCATACGCGCACGCAGGCCCTCGATCGCGCGCGCTTCGGCGGGCAAGATATCTTCGACATATTCGGGCAGCAGCCAGTTGAGCATATCAATATGTAAAAACGAGCAGGAGGATGCCGATGAGCATGGAGGTCAGACCGAAAAAACGGATCTGACCGTCATTCATGGCGGTCAGCCGGCGAAAGGTCTCGCGCCATAGCCCGGGTGCAATGAAAGGCAAAATACCTTCGATCACCAGCACCAATGCCAGCGCCATCAACCATTGCCCGCTCACCGGCCGGCCGCAGCGCCCCGATCGGGGTTTTTGAAATACTTGAAGAAGTCGGAATTCGGATCGAGTACGAGCACGTCGCTGCGGCTGCTGAAGCCTTGGCGGTAGACGTCCAGACTGCGGTAGAAGGAATAGAACTCAGGATTTTCGCTGAAGGCACGTCCGTAAATCGCGGCGGCACGCGCATCCCCTTCACCTTTGGTCGTCTGCGCCTTCTTGTACGCGTTGGCAATGATCACTTCGCGCTGTCTATCCGCTTCGGCTTTGATTTTTTCCGCCTCGGAGAAACCCTGTGAACGCAATTGACTCGCTACCGCGCGCCGTTCCGCGTTCATACGGTTATAGACGGCATCGGTGACGTCCACCGGCAACTCGACGCGTTTCAATCGCACATCAACGATCTTGATGCCAAGACGGCTGGCGCCGATTTGTGCCTTGTCGAGTGCCGCTTTCATGATTTCTTCGCGTTTGCCCGAAACGACTTCTTGCACCGTGCGTTCGCCGAACTCTTCGCGCAGTGCGGAGTTCATCAACTGGCCGAGCTGCGTCGTCGCACGAGCTTCGTCTTCGCCAATCTTGGTGTAGTACTCGCGCACATCGGCGATACGCCATTGCACGAAAGAATCGACCAGCAGATTTTTCTTTTCCTTGGTCTGAAAACGTTCCGTTTCCGGCGTATCCAGCGTCAAAAGACGGTCGTCGAAGTAACGCACACGCTGCAAAGCCGGCACCTTCCAGTGCAAGCCCGGCTCATCGACCACGCGCATGATTTCACCGAATTGCGATACCAGAGCGGACTCACGCTCATCGACGGTATAAGTGGACAGGCTGACCAATACCAACACCACCAGTACGATCAACAATCCGAGACCCAAACTTGGTTTCATGTCAGGGCTCCTCAGCGCGCGTCGCGTTCGCGGCTGCGCAATGTTTCGCGCGAGCGTGCCAACGCATCGTTATTCGACGGTATTTCTGCCGCAGGCGCGCTGCGTGTCACAGCGGGTGTCTCCGGCGGATGACCCGAAGACATTTGTATCAACTTGTCGAGCGGTAGAAAAAGCATGTTACTGCCTGCCCGGGCGTCCACCATGATTTTGCTGCTGTTGGTCAGTACCTGCTGCATGGCATCCAAATAGAGGCGCTCGCGCGTCACGCCCGGCGCCTTCGAATACTCGGTGAGTATGGACTTGAAGCGCGATGCTTCACCTTCTGCGCTTGCTACCACTCTTTCACGATAGCCATTGGCTTCCTCTGTCAGGCGGGAAGCGGTTCCTTCCGCTTTAGGCACCACATCGTTGTAGTAGGCCTGGCCTTCGTTCTTCTGCCGCTCAAGGTCCTGCTTAGCCTTGACCGCGTCGTCGAAAGAAGCCTGCACCGGCTCCGGCGGCTGCGCGTTGGCGAGCTGTACGCTACCGATAAGAATGCCGCTGCCGTAGCGATCGAGCGTGTCCTGGATCAATTTTCTCGCCTGCTCAGCGATTTGCTCCCGGCCTTCGTACAACACGAAATCCATGCTGGACTTGCCGACGATTTCGCGCATGGCGCTTTCGGAGACCTGCAACACCATTTCCTCTTGCTGGCGCACATTCAATTTGAAATCTTTTGCATCCTTGAGCGAATACACCACCGCGAACTGAATATCCACGATGTTCTCATCGCGCGTGAGCATAAGCGACTCGCGCTCGCGCGCCGCCTTATTCTTGTTGCGCGTGCCGATTTCCAGGTTGCGCGACTGAAGAAGGTTTACCACTTCATGCGTCTGGATCGGATAAGGGAAACGCCAGTGCAAGCCGGAGCCGACCGTAGCCGTGTGTTTACCGAAGGTCAGGACCAGCGCGCGCTCGGGCTCCTCGACTTTGAAAATGCCGCTGGCAAGCCAGACGAGAAGAATGAGCGTGAACAACATGAAGAATCCGCCGAATTGCCGGATGCCCGGAGGGGGTCCGCCGCTTCCGCTGTCCCCGCCTTTGCGGCCGAATAAGCCGCCTAGACGTTGGTTCAGGTTGCGCCACATCTCGTCGAGATCGGGCGGGCCGTTTTCATTCCCGCCGCTGCCGCCTTTGCGGCCCCACTGCGGATCGTTCAATGACATATATGAAATTATTCGACTGAATGTGATGAATATGGACGGCCGTTTGAGGCCTGCGTCTCGCCGCTTTGCGCGCCCCGCGCAGCGGCGACATCGACGAGCGCTTGACGTAAGGCTTCCAGTCCCTGCCCTGTCTTTGCGCTCAAGCGAACGCGCGCGATCTTAGCATACTCGTCCCGGTCTAGACCGGGCGACATGCCACTCAGGTCGATCTTGTTCCAGACCAGGATTTGGGGAATATCCTGCGCGCCGATGTCTTCAAGGACTTTATTGACCTCGGCGATCTGCGCATCGCGTACCGCGCTGGAGGAATCGACCACATGCAGGAGCAGATCGGCATGCACGGTCTCCTCTAGGGTCGCGCGGAATGCGGCAACCAAAGTGGTGGGCAGTTCGCGGATAAAGCCGACCGTGTCAGAGATCGTGATATTGCCCACCTCGGGCAGATAAAGGCGCCGCGTGGTGGTATCCAGGGTGGCAAATAGCTGATTGGCTGCATAGGCGCCCGCGTGGGTCAACGCATTGAACAGCGTTGACTTACCGGCATTGGTATAACCGACCAGCGATACGGATAACACTTGTCCCCGCATGCGCGCACGGCGTTGCACATCCCGCTGCCGCTGCAGCTTTTGTAGCTGCGCCTTGAGCGTTTTGACCCGATCCCCAAGCAAGCGGCGGTCGGTTTCAAGCTGTGTTTCACCCGGTCCGCGCAGACCAATCCCACCCTTTTGCCGTTCCAAGTGAGTCCAGCCCCGCACGAGACGCGTCGCAAGATGTTGCAATTGCGCGAGCTCGACTTGGACTTTCCCTTCGTGGCTTTGTGCGCGCTGGGCAAAGATATCCAGAATAAGGCTGGTCCGGTCGATGACCCGACACTTGAGTTCCGCCTCCAAATTGCGCTGCTGCGCCGGCGAGAGTGCGTGGTTGAAAATTACCAGTTCGGCGCCGGTTTGGGCGCACGTCTCGGCGATTTCCTGCACCTTGCCGGAGCCTGCGAATAACGCGGAGTCGGGACGCGAACGCTTGCCCTGCACGATGCCCAGGACGATTAAACCTGCGCTCTGAACAAGAAGCGCCAGTTCGGACTGGCTTTCTGCGTAGTCGATTGCGCCGAAATCGAGCGCGACGAGAAGTGCTTTGGTCGGTGCGGCCTCAGCCGTGATCGGAGCCGGTCGTTCAAACATCAAGCCGGCTCAGGGAACAATCAAACACTCATGAACCTTCACCTTCGAAGTTCAAGGTCACGGGACGCGCAGGGACAACAGTGGATATAGCGTGTTTGTAAACCATCTGGGTCACGGTATTTTTCAGCAGAACCACGTATTGATCGAAGGATTCCACCTGCCCTTGAAGCTTGATGCCGTTGACCAGATAAATGGATACCGGAATGTGCTCCTTGCGCAGTGTATTGAGGAACGGGTCTTGTAGCAGTTGCCCTTTATTGCTCATGGTTGCTCCGGAAGTTGTTGTTATTAAGCTACTACTCTAATTCATTTCCCGGGCCGGTGCTATCTACGACCGGCACGCTTTTCTTTATGCTCGATATATGGATTCCGTGACGTGCGAAACTCCACACGCAAAGGCGTCCCCGTCAAACCAAAAGTCGTGCGAAATACTTTTTCCAAATAACGCCGATACGTATCGGAGACATGATCGAGCGCACTACCATGGATCACGATCACCGGTGGATTGTTCCCACCTTGATGCGCATAACGCAATTTCGGTCTGAACAATCCTGCACGTGGCGGCGCCTGTTTGGCGACCGCCGCCATCATCGCGCGGGTCAGGCGCGGTGTCGGCAGCTTCGACATTGCTGCCTGGTAGGCCTCATCTACTGAAGCAAGTACTGCACCCAGCCCAGTGCCTTCGCGTGCGGAGATAAAATGTGTCCGCGCAAAAGATAGGAATGCGAGCTTTCGTTCCAACTGGCCCTTGATCTGCTCGCGTGGATAATCTTCCACGCCGTCCCACTTGTTCACCGCGACCACCAGCGCGCGGCCACGCTCAACGATGAACCCTGCAAGATGTGCATCTTGATCGGAAATTTCTGCCTGCGCATCGAGGACCAAGACCACGACATTGGCTTCATCGATCGCTTGCAGTGTTTTGATGACCGAAAATTTTTCCACCGCCTCGAAGACCTTGCCTCGTCGCCGCACCCCCGCCGTGTCGATCAACACATAGGATTTGCCTTTGCGTTCGAACGGAACATGAATGCTATCCCGCGTGGTACCGGGCTGATCGAAAGCAATCAGCCGCTCTTCGCCCAAGAGACTGTTGATGAGAGTCGACTTACCGACGTTGGGCCGGCCGATTACCGCGATATGTGGGACTTCCGGCAAAACTTCGGTTTCAGCTTCCGGGACCGGAAGCGCCGCGAGCACGTCATCGATCAATTCCCGAACGCCGTCACCATGCGCAGCCGAGACGGGATGGGGATCGCCCAATCCCATTTCGTGGAATTCGGCGGTAACCATGGGCGCGTTCATGCCCTCGGTCTTGTTGACGGCAAGCCATACACGCGAAGAGAGTCGACGCAATACTTCGCCCACCCGCTTGTCCTGCGGCGTGAGTCCTTCGCGACCATCAACAAGGAAGATCACGGCGTCCGCTTCGGCCAGCGCCGTTTCCGTCTGCTTGGCCATTTCGCGCAGGATGCCGTCTTTCGCGATCGGCTCAAGACCGCCAGTGTCGACGACCAGATAAGGACGGTCGCCCAGACGTCCTTCACCATAGTGGCGATCGCGCGTTAGGCCCGGCATGTCTGCCACGAGCGCATCGCGGGAGCGTGTCAGCCGGTTGAATAGTGTGGACTTGCCGACGTTAGGCCGGCCGACGAGTACCAAGGTCGGTTTCATGAATACCGCTTAAGTGATTAGCGCGCGGGGGCAACCTGCGCGATGGCGTAGAGATTGCCATTGCCGGTCTGCACCAGATAGCCCTCGGTAATCGCAATCGGCGCGCTGTAAATAGAAGAACCGTCGGTCGCCTGCCGGCCCATAAAATTGCCAGTGTCGCGCGCAAGTAGATGAACGAAGCCCTCTACGTCGCCGACGGCGACCGTGTCGCCTAGGGACAAGGGTGCGCTTAAATTACGATTGGCGAGTTTGTCCTGGCGCCACAGGCTGTTGCCCGAGGCGCGATCGAGTGCCGACACCGCGCCGCGCTCTTCGCTCACGAACACATATCGTCCATCGACCGTGAGGCCGCTGCTGGAAGACATGTCGCGGGCCCAGATGCCGTTGCCCGTACTTAAATCGAAGCAAGCGACGCGTCCTTGAAACGCGGCGGCGCAAGCTTCGCGCTCGCCGATCCAAGGCACGCCGATGACATCCGCTACGCGTTCCAATTCGGTTGTGCCTTTGGGCAAGGCGACGGTACCTTCCCAGCGCAATCCGCCATTGTTCAAGGCAACCGCGACAAGTTTGCCGCCGGGAAAACCGGAGAACGCCATGCCATTTCGCAGCGTCAGCCCCACGGCGCTTCGGACCGAGAGCGAGGCCGCGGCGCGTTGATACACCCAACGGCGTTTGCCGTCCCGCACGTCGAAAGCAAATAGCCGGCTGTCCGCGCTACGCACCACGACAAGATCATTTGCAATGGCAGGCGGCGCCAGCACTTCACTGGAGACCCTCGCGCGCCATAGCACACGGCCATTTTCATCGAGCGTGACAACCTCGCCTTCGGTCGTCCCGACCACGGCGACCTTGCCATTGCTCCCCACTCCTGCGCTGAGCGTGGAGGGTAATTTCACCCGCCAGATTTCCCGGCCGGTTCGCTCCTCTACCCGCAGTACAGTGCCGTCTTGTCCGGCAGCATAAATGTTGCCCTGAACCAAGACGGGCGCGAAACCCGCGCTCGGCGAACTGCCTACTTTTGTTTGCCAGATCACACGCTGGGCCACGGCATTGTCGATATTGACTAAAGGCGCGGGTTTAGGCGCATCGCTTCCGGAGAACCAATTGAGGGGATTCATGCTGCCGCAAGCGCTCAAGAGGACAACCGTGCACAGGGCGGACGCAAGGACGCATGTTTTGACAAGCCGCTTCATGCGGGTCCCATCGCATCGAGTTTCATTTGCAGCATATCTCGCCCCAGGCGTTCACTCTCTGCCGTCTTGTTGAGGGCATTTGTATAAGCTTCGCGCGCCTCGGCCTTCTTGCCCTGCTCCGCCAAGACATCGCCGCGAGCCTCAAGAAAACGCGCTTCAAACGAAGGTGCATGTTTCACATCGAGTGTTTTCAAGGCTTCGTCGTACGCTTTTTGATCGAGTAACACCTGCACGAGACGCAGGCGGGCGACCGATTGCAAAGCCGGATCGCTGCCCTTCTCGCTGACCCATTGCAGTTGCGCTTGCGCGGTCTTGAGATCGCCGTTGTCAAAATGCACTTTGGCGGAAACCAGCGCACCGAGTGACGCGTAGACAGTCCCCGAATATTTCTCCAGCAGCGCACCGCTTGCGTCGCCGACCTGCTTGATTTCCTGCGCGTCGGCCGCTCGGACGAGCTCGAGATAGATCATGCCAGCCTCGACCGCCTGGTTCTGCTTGTGCGAGGTCCAATAGCGGACACCCGCAACGACCAATATGGCCAGAGCCAGGGTGGTCAACACCAAATTGCCATGGCGTTTCCACCAGTCTTTCAACTGAATCAGTTTTTCTTGTTCGTCCAGATCGTAAGTGGCCATGCTTAGTCCTCGTTCTCTTCTTCGTTCCGGTAAAGCCAATCTGCAACGGCCTCCGGCAGTTTATCGATGGTCACGCGCACTTGAGCGCGCGTCTCCCGCAAGGCCTTGATACTCGCTTCACCGGCGGCGACTTCGTCTTCGCCGAGAAGAACTGCCAGTTGTGCGCCACTTGCGTCGGCTTTTTTCATCTGCGCTTTAAAGTTACCGCCGCCTGCGTGGCGGGTCACGGTGAAGCCATGGTCACGCAACGTCTCTGCGACTTTAAAGCTCAAGCGTGCGGCTTCATCGCCTTGATAAAGCACATACAGATCGCAGCCTTCCGCTTCAAGCCATCCGGCATCGGCGGCAGTTAACAAGGCGAGCAAGCGCTCGACACCCATGGCGAAACCAACAGCGGGCGCAGGCTTGCCGCCGATCTGTTCGATCAGACCGTCATAGCGACCGCCGGCACAGACCGTTCCCTGCGCTCCCAACTCGGCACTCACCCATTCGAATACGGTGAGATTGTAATAATCCAAGCCGCGTACAAGACGGGGATTGATTCGGTAAGGAATACCCGCGTCTTTTAGAATCTGTTGCACGCCTTCGAAGTGGGCAAGCGATTCGGCGCCAAGATAATCCAACAGTTTCGGGGCGCCGCCGATCATGTCCTGCATGCTCGGGTTCTTGCTGTCGAGTACGCGCAAAGGATTACTTTGTAAGCGACGCTTGGCATCCTCGTCCAGCTGCGCCGCATGCTCCTGCAAATACGCGATCAACGCTTCGCGATGGGCGAGACGCTCGCTTAAACTGCCGAGGGAATTCAATTCGAGCTTTATTCCTTCGAGTCCGAGATCGTCCCATAGGCGCGCGCACATGAGCAGCAGTTCCGCATCGATGTCGGGCCCGGGATAGCCCAAAGCCTCAACGCCGACCTGATGAAATTGTCGATAGCGGCCTTTTTGGGGCCGCTCGTGTCGGAACATGGGCCCCATATACCAGAGCCGTTGCGGACCGTTGTAAAGCAACGAGTGTTCAATGGTCGCCCGTACGGTCGAAGCAGTGCCCTCGGGTCGCAAAGTCAGATCTTCGCCGTTCAATTCGTCGACAAAACTGTACATCTCTTTCTCGACGATATCGGTCGCTTCGCCGATCGCTCGGCGGAACAACTGCGTTTGCTCGAGCAAAGGCGTGCGTAGATTGCGATAGCCGTAACCCGCCAGCCAACCGCGCACGATCTCTTCGAAGCGCTCCCACAATATCGCTTCGGCGGGCAGGATATCGTTCATGCCGCGCACTGCTTGTAAAGATTGACTCATGGCGTCGGTGTCGTGCCGCTTCAGACGGCGGCTTTGATTGGAATCACGGTTTGAGCCGTTTGGCTTGTATTGTGCACCCCGCCTTTGCCATAGGTGCGGTGTACGTATTCTTCGACGATTTGCTGAAATTCTTCGGCGATACGATCGCCCTTCAAGGTGACAGTCTTCTGCCCGTCAACATATACCGGCGCGACCGGCGTTTCGCCGGAGCCGGGCAAGCTGATACCGATATTCGCATGCTTGGATTCCCCTGGACCATTGACGACGCAGCCCATGACCGCGACATCCATGCTCTCCACCCCGGGATAACGACTGCGCCAAACGGGCATCTGATCCCGCAGATAACGTTGAATGTTGTCGGCAAGCTCCTGGAAATATGTGCTCGTCGTGCGACCGCAACCGGGACAGGCGATCACCATCGGCGTGAAAGAACGCAAGCCCATCGTTTGCAAAATTTCTTGAGCGACGATGACTTCGCGTGTTCGCGCGCCGCCCGGTTCGGGCGTGAGCGATATACGAATCGTGTCCCCAATCCCCTCTTGCAAAAGCACGCTGAGGGCAGCGGTCGACGCAACAATGCCTTTCGAGCCCATGCCTGCTTCAGTTAAGCCCAAGTGAAGTGCGTAGTCGCAACGCTTAGCGAGATCGCGATAGACGGTAATCAGATCTTGCACGGCGCTCACCTTGCAAGACAGCACGATGCGGTCCCCGCGGAGCCCGAGCTCTTGAGCACGCGCCGCGCTCTGCAGCGCGGATGTGATCAACGCTTCGCGCATGATCGCCGCCGTATCGAGCGGCTGCGCACGCTTCGCGTTCTCATCCATCATTCGAGCGAGCAAATCCTGATCCAGGCTCCCCCAATTCACCCCGATGCGGACGGGTTTGTCGTACTTGCAGGCGAGTTCGATCATGGTGGCGAACTGCTCATCGCGCTTCGATCCCTTGCCTACATTGCCGGGGTTGATTCGATACTTGGCAAGCGCTTGCGCGCAGTCCGGATAATCTTTCAGCAGTTTGTGCCCGTTGAAATGAAAATCGCCGACCAGCGGGACATCGCAGTTAAGCGCCCCCAGCCGATCGCGAATCGCGGACACTTGCGCGGCGGCCTCCGCAGTATTGACCGTAATCCGCACCACTTCCGATCCTGCTTGCGCGAGTTCGTAGACTTGCTGCGCGGTCGCTACCGCATTGGCGGTGTCGGTGTTCGTCATGGACTGCACCAAAATAGGCGCATCACCACCCAGGACACGGCTGCCGATCTGTACTTGACGTGAACGACGCCTTTGGATGGGAACCTGCATGCCTAGTTCAGGTTGAGGCGCGCGACGTCGCCTTGAGTCGAGGGAGCCAGGTTGACGGGCTGCCCGTCGTATTTGAGCGCGACGGTGCTCGCGTTACCGATGATCAGCGTGAAAGGCGGCTTGCCTTCCAGCGTGGCGTGCGACTGCGCCGCGTTCAATTGCGCCATCAGCATCTTCCCCTCGCCATCCTTCACTTCCACCCATGCATCCGCACCGAACTGCAATTCCAGCCGCTTGTTGCCCGCCACACCGGCCGGCGCGGTTTGCACGGCACCGAACGATCCTTGTTCATCACTGCTGATGGTGGCTTCAACGGCGACGTCTGTGGGTGCGGTCGCCACCTCGAGTTCCGATTCAGTTAGCGCTTCAGGTGCCTCAACCGCAGCGGGCGCAGGGGCTTGCACCGTACGTTCGTTCCAATATCGCAGCCCCCACCAGGCCGCTGCAGCAAACACCAGAACAAATCCCATCGCAACCACATACAGCGGGCGCGCTTTTTTAACGACGCCAACGCGCAGCGGGACACTCAGCGAAGGTTTGTGCACGATGGTGAGCGGATCGGTGTTCATGCGATGCTCAATTTCGGCGACAAGCGGTTGCGGATCCAAGCCCAAGGCTTTTGCGTAACTTCGCACCATGCCGCGCACGATCGTGACGCCGGGTAACGCATGATAAGCATCCGCTTCGAGCGCTTGGATTTGCCGCGCCGAAAACTTGAGGCGCTGAGCGATCTCCGACACGGACCATCCACGCGCCTCGCGCGCCTCGGCCAATTGTTGGCCAGGCGCAGGGCGGCTGGGCTCGAAAGTTTCCTCGTTTTGAATTTCGTCGTTCATGAGTGCTTAATCGAAAGCGCCCCGCTGCAAGGCGTTCGCCTCAGGCGATTGAGGAAAGCGGCGGCGCAACTGGGATGCAAAACTCGCTTCGCTGCCGCGATCGCCTTGCTTACGCGCGACGCGCAACGCCAACCACAATGCTTCGGCGTTGGGTTCTTTCGTAACGCGGTTGTAACGCGCCAGTAATTCGTATGCCGCGGCGTAATTGCCGCGCTCGTATTGGAGTTGTGCGTAGGACTGCAGCGTCAGTGGATTGTTTGGATCCATGCGCAGGGCCGTCTCATAGAATTCTTGAGCCTCACGCGGGCTCTTGCTATGCAGACAGGTCGCCGCCGCGCTATAGGTACGTGCCGGAGTGGCGTAAAGAGGGTTCTTGATCGCAGCCAGAAACCACTGTGTCGATTCCGTTTCACGACCGACGCGACACAAAAACCAGCCGTAGTTGTGATTCAAATCCGCATCGGTTGGCGCAAGCTGCAGGCCTTTCTTAAAGGCCTGTTCCGCCGCCGCATGGTCGCGCATATCAAGGCTAACCAAACCCTGCATGTTGTAAGCCGGCGCGTAGGTTGGATCGGCGGCTAATGCAATCCGCGTTTCTTCCATCGCAACGCCAAGCCGCCCGGCGCCGTAATAGGCACTGGCCAGCTCAGTATGGACTTCGGCGCGGGTACGACCGTCTGCGCGCTCCGTAATTTGACCTTCGTCAGGCTCGGTCTGCGTCATATCGATCCCGCGCGTTTCGGATGGCGGATTGCTTTGACAACCCGCCAGAAAACCGGCCGTGACGACAAGCAGCAGATAGAGGATCTTTCTCATGTATTGGCTCTCGCTATGCGCAATTCGCGCCTCGTACGATCTTGTACTTTGCCGGCCAATTGACCGCATGCCGCATCGATATCATCACCACGTGTGCGACGGGTGGTCGTTACGATGCCCGCTGTGTTTAGACGTTCGCTAAATGCGCGAATCGTATCGCGCGAGGAACGCTCAAATCCCGCATCGGGAAAAGGATTGAAAGGAATCAGGTTCACCTTACTCGGCACGTCCGACAATAGCGCGATCAATTCTTCGGCATGCTGGGCGCTATCGTTTATTCCTTTGAGCATGACGTATTCGAAAGTGATGAAATCGCGCGGCGCGCGGTCCAAATAGCGCAGGCATGCCGCAAGCAATTCCGCCAACGGATATTTTTCGTTGATGGGCATCAGGCGGCTGCGCAATTCGTCATTCGGCGCATGTAGCGATACCGCCAGAGCGACCGGACATTCGTCGCGTAAGCGGTCGATCATCGGGACGATGCCCGAAGTCGATACGGTTACCCGACGACGCGAGAGGCCGTAAGCATGGTCATCCAACATCAGGTGCAAGGCAGGTATCACCTGATCGAGATTGAGCAAAGGCTCCCCCATGCCCATCATGACAACATTGCTGATCGCGCGCTCGCCGCTTTCGGCGACACCGAGCGCTCGATTGGCCCACCATAACTGGCCGATAATTTCCGCGGTACTCAAGTTGCGATTGAAGCCTTGCCTGCCGGTCGAACAGAATTTGCAATCCATCGTACAGCCGGCCTGCGAGGAGATGCAGAGCGTCCCGCGCGTCGTTTCCGGAATGAAGACAGCCTCGACCGCATTGCTATTACCGACATCAAGCAGCCACTTGCGCGTCCCATCGGCCGCGATGTTGTCGGCGATCACTTTCGGCGGCTCGATCACTGCGCTGTGTACGAGCTTCTCTCGCAAAGACTTCGCCAGATCGCTCATCTGCTCGAAATCGCTTTCGCCGTTGCGATGAATCCAGCGCAAGACTTGCCGCGCACGAAAGGGCTTTTCGCCTAGGGTGGCGAAAAGGGCCTCCATGCCGGCGGCGTCAAGATCGAGGAGATTGGTACGCACAATAGCGACTGAATTCAGCGCGAATACACCGAGGCACTCGGGAAGAAATAAGCGATCTCGGTCATAGCCGTATCGGGCCCGTCGGACCCATGCACTGCATTTGCATCGATGCTGTCGGCAAAGTCGGCGCGAATGGTCCCCTTTTCGGCCTTTTTCGGATCGGTAGCACCCATCAATTCCCGGTTCTTCGCAATTGCATTTTCGCCTTCCAAGACTTGGACCATAACCGGGCCCGAGATCATGAAATCGACCAGGTCCCGAAAGAACGGCCGTTCGCGATGCACCGCGTAAAAACCTTCGGCTTCTTTTTGAGACAGCCATAGCATTTTCGCGGCAACGATTTTGAGACCGGCTTTTTCGAATCGGGAGTAGATCTCCCCGATGACATTTTTCGCCACTGCGTCGGGCTTCACTATGGAAAAGGTACGCTCCACCGCCATGTTGCATTTCCTTCAAGCATTAAAATAACTGCTTATTTTAGCACGCATTTCCGCCCTAAATCGCACTCATTCGGCCAACCAACGCGCTTTCAACGCAGCCTCCCCAGGCTGTGCTTGCGCTTCTGCCGCAACGCCGATTCCCGGCACGAAAACCAGCGCCTCTTCACTAAAAAGCAGCGGTAAGCGATCGCGTTCCCAAGGCGCAATGCCTTGTTCCTGAAAAAGCTTTTTTAAACTACGGCGAGGACGCCCGGAATCAGGCCGAAATCTTTCGCCGCCTTGACGGAGGCGTACCTGCACACGCGAAGGATCATCGAGCACACGCAAGGCAATCCCTTCACCCACGCTCCTTTCGAAATGGAAAGAACCGCCAAGCGCACTCAAGGGCCATTTCTTCTCGCCGTTCCACGTAGAGACGAAACCATCCAAGCCAGAAAACGCATCGAAAGGCTCCAGCCATGCACGCTTTTTAAACCGCCGGAGCAGCATGCCGTTCAACCGCAAGCGCACTTGCGCATCGGACCGAGCGGACAAAAGTTGACGAACCGCCTCTTCTAGCTCCGCGCTATTAGGCACACCGGCGCCGCGAGCGTTCAACCAGAACCGCAATAAATTGCCGGCACGAGGGCGGCTGAGACACTCAAACGCCTCGAGTTTCAACATTCCCGTTTCGCCCCAAGACTCCAGATCGGCGGCGGCAAGTTCGTCTAATAACGCTTTGGCTTCGCCTAAGTGAGCGGCGGTTCGAGCTAAATTGGCGCACGCAGCGGAATTGAGTTGTTGAAGCCGCGGGAGCACTTCATGACGCACATAGTTTCGAGCAAACGCCGTATCGCGGTTACTTTCGTCTTCCACCCAAGCGAGCTGATGTTGTTCGGCGTAACGCTCGATTTGCGCACGACTCAGGCCAAGCATGGGGCGAAGCAGTTTTTTTCCAGGCGCGAATTCCCGCAACTCAGGCATCGCCGCCAATCCGGAGAGCCCGGCACCGCGCAGGAGTTGCAGGACTAAGGTCTCGGCCTGGTCATCTTCGTGCTGGGCACTCAAGATGAAATCCGCTTTTGCGGCGGCGAAAACTTCGTAGCGCGCCTTTCGCGCGGCCGCTTCGATGCCCAACTTCCGGTTCGCATGGATATCGACGCGTTTGACCATGCATGGAACGCCATAAGCTTTCGCGGTGCTTCGGGCGAAACGCGCCCACCCATCGGCGTTTGGACTGAGCCCATGGTGGACATGCAGACAACTCAAGCTGAATGGAAATTGCGGGGCGAGTGTCGCAAGGACATCGAGCAACACCGTTGAATCGACGCCGCCGGAAAATCCGAGCTTTAAATGCGCTCGCGGGAAGACATGGCGCGCCAATACCGCGGCCACGCGGTCCTGCAGATCACTCGACTTCGACTTCCTTGAATTTGCCATAGGCCATCAGGCGCTCGAAGCGTCGCTCTACCAGTTCGGCAGGACTTTTTCCGCTCAATTCGCGAAGCGCATCCTGTAGGGATTTCTTCAGATTTTGAGCGGCTAAAGTGTGGTCGCGATGCGCGCCGCCCAAGGGTTCGCTTACGACGTGATCGATAAGCCCGAGCGCTTTGATCCGCATGGCGGTAATTGCGAGCGTCTCAGCCGCTTCCGGTGCCATTTCGGCGCTTTTCCACAAGATCGAAGCGCAGCCTTCAGGGGAAATAACCGAATAGGTCGCGTATTGCAGCATCTGCACAACGTCGCCAACGGCAATTGCCAATGCGCCACCCGAGCCGCCCTCCCCGATGATCGTGGCGATGATGGGCACCTTCAGTTCAGACATCACATACAGATTGTGTCCGATCGCTTCGGATTGCCCACGCTCTTCCGCGCCGATGCCGGGATAGGCACCGGGCGTATCCACAAAAGTGAATACCGGCAGACCGAATTTTTCCGCAAGGCGCATCAGCCGTAGCGCCTTGCGGTAACCCTCGGGGCGCGGCATACCGAAGTTGCGATAAATCTTGTCCTTGGTATCGCGGCCTTTCTGGTGTCCGATGATCATCACCGATTGGCCGTTGAAACGTGCGAGGCCGCCCACGATCGATGGGTCATCCGCGTACGCGCGGTCGCCGTGCAGTTCTTCGAAATCGGTGCAGAGCAGGCGGATGTAGTCGAGCGTGTAAGGGCGCTGGGGGTGGCGAGCGACCTGAGACACCTGCCAAGGGGTGAGCTTGGAGTAGATCTCTTTACTAAGCGCCTGACTTTTTTTCTGGAGGCGCCCGATTTCCTCCGAGATATCGACGGCCGAGTCTTCCTGCACAAAGCGCAATTCTTCGATCTTGGCCTCAAGATCGCCGATCGGCTGCTCAAATTCTAGGAAAACGCTTTTCAAACGGGTACCGCCGGAAGCAAGAATGGTGGCGGATTCTAGCCGAAGGCGATCAAAAGCGGGCTGAATAGCCGCCTCAAGTAGCCAAAGAGTCCCCTCAATCCGCAACCTCAATACACAACCGGCACCGGGTCTAAGCTACGCCATAGGTACCAGGTCGCGACGGACCGCCACGGGGCCCAATTCTCGGCAACGAACCGCACGCCTGGCGCCCCGCTGGATTCGCCTTGAAAATAAAGCAAACTGACCGCCTTTTGCAGCCCAAGGTCGTCGACCGGCAGAACGTTGGGCCGCAAAAGATGAAACATTAAAAACATTTCCGCGGTCCATCGACCGATGCCTCGCACATCGATCAGTTCCGAGATGATCGCTTCGTCATCCATGTCAGCCCATCGCGAAGGGTCGATGGCGCCGCTGTCGAAGTGGCGCGCTAAATCGTAGATGTATTCGGCCTTGCGCATCGATAATCCGCACGCGGCAAGCGATGCGAGGTCTTGCTTCAACAGACTCTGCGGGTCGATCTCGCTCAAATTGCAAACGCGCGCCCAGACGCTGTCAGCGGCCTTGAGCGAAATTTGTTGGCCGCAGATGGAACGCGCCAAAGTTTTGAACGCGTCGCCGCGGCTGCTGATCGAAACACCGGGATAGGCGCGGATAAGGGCATCCAGAACGAAATCGCTACGCGATAGGTCGCGTGTGGCCTGGGGCCAATATTCCGGGACGACGAGAATCTTACTCAGAGGACTGCGACGCTTTTATTCCGACCGGTCGCCACTTCGAAGACCCTGCTATTCGAGGCGACATGCTGGACGAGAAAGTCCATCTGGTCGCTGAGAATTTTGCGATTGGTCAGGATCAAGTATTCCGCTTTGTTCGGAACATAAGGCGCGTAAAACAATTGAATCCCCGCTTCTTCAGGCGTGCGATTACGCTTCATGCCATTGCAATGACGGCAGGTCGTGACGACGTTCATCCACGTATCGAGCCCGCCGCGCGAGACGGGCTTGATGTGATCTCGCGTCAAACGGATGAAACTGAATTCGCCGCCGCAGTAGGCGCAGATATGTCTATCGCGGCGGAAGAGTTCCCGATTATTTAAGGGGGGAATCTGACTGAAGCTTTTGATCGCCATCGCCTTACCTTTGATGGCGATGATGGAATGGCCGCTGATGCTTGACCGTTCGCCGGTCATGCGAGACGTGCCGCCATAAACCGTGAAAGCGACATCGCCCAGCGTCCAGGCGACAAGATTCTTGGCATAGTAAAAACACGCCTGCTGCCAAGTCACCCAACGGTGGGGAACGCCGTGATAGTCCAGCGTCAGGATTAACGGAATATCACCGGCCATCCTAGCTCCAAGCTTCCCGGTGGCCCGACGCTATGCAATCGGCTCGCCGATCCGGATCTGTCAGGATTGTGCCGTAAATCCACCGGGCCTGCCACACCCCACTTAGGACAGAGTCATAAAGGCGTCAATTCAGCACACTCGCCAAGCGGCGCCGATACTCACCAACAAGTTCAGGCTTCTGCACTGCCAGGTTAAAGACATCGATCATGGCTCGACGAGCCCTTTCCCGCTGCGATGGATCGCCTTGCTCAACAACCCCGAGAAGCACCTCTAAAGCGCGCGAGTAATCGTTGTCCACGATTAAGCGGTCCGCGTACGCGAGACGCGCTTCAAGATCATTAGGGGAAGCTTCTATTTTGGCCCACAGTCGCTTCGCATTGGGCAGCGCATTCGTTTTTCGCCACAGCGCGATGCGCTGGGCAATCTGCTCTGCACGGTCGTCGCGATGCGAAGCGGGTAGCGCGTCCATCACCTGCTCCGCTTGTTCAAAAGCATGCCGAGCCACGAGCAGCTCCGCCAAATCAATCCGCGCCCTATGATTTTGCGGTGCGTGTTTCAACCCCTCGAGAAGTTTGATTTCAGCCGATTCGAAATCCCCCGCTGCGACGTCGGCTTTCGCAGCCAGGCGCAGTTTCTCGCCGGACCCAGGAATGATGGCGTCAACGAATTCACGCAACTTCATCTCCGGCAAGACGCCCGTAAACTCGCCCGCCAACTTGCCGCCCACAAATGCTTTGACGTTGGGAATCCCCCGAACACCGTAATGCGCCGCAATCTCGGGGTGCTCATCGGTATTGATTTTCGCCAAGAGAAAACCACCCCGATATTCTTGAACGAGCTTCTCAAGAAGCGGTTTCAGCGCGCGGCATGGCCCGCACCATGGCGCCCAAAAGTCCACAACGACGGGAACGGTGTGCGAAGTCTCAAGCACGTCCGCCGCGAAACCTGCAGTGGTGGTTTCAAAAGAATACTGTTTGTTCATCGACCGATTCCTAAAGCTGACGCTTATCGATAACGATGATGAGGGCGCGCCGCAGCAGATCAAGCGCTGCGATGGCGGAAAAACGCGGAAAAAAGAAGGGCCGGCAAAAGCCGACCCTGGAATGCTTTCACCCCAAAGGAGGAAGAAAAAGGCGAAAGTTAGCGCCTTAAGAGCAGACCGTATGCCAAAGGCGACAAGAGGGCCGCAGGGTCGCGACTTATTTCACGGAAACCTAACTGGCGACTGCGCAAATGCCAAACATCGCACGGAATTTCGGACCCACGCTGGTCCGATCGGTCGCAAAACACGCGTAGCGCGAGCAGCGATGAGCGAAAAATGTCGATCGGCAAACGCTACACGTCGGTAGCCGGACAGATCAGCCCCGCCGGGAGATCAATGGTCTTCATCCAAGCGAGGCGCGCCGTCCTCACCCAGCTCGCCCGTGATCGGATCGATCCATCCCAAGCCCAACTCCGCTTCGGCTTCTTCCAACGACTCGGGGTCTGGCTCTTCGTAATCGTCTTCGGGCGCTGCCGATTCCATATCAGCCGAAGCCTCTTCGAGCGTATCGAAAGGCCCGTACTCCTCGCCGGAGGCATCGGATTGCCAGTAGAACCCATCGGGACGCTCGACGATATGCGTCTGTTCGAGAACCGCTTCCTTGGCCAAGACGCCCATGTTGCCTCCTGCCGCTATGCGTCAACGATGACAGCGATGCGAATGATTTTGACCGTGCCCGGCGCTGTGCGCAAGCGAAACCGACACGTTGCATATGGCGCAAACGCATTCCGGTAACTGAATCACGACAACCGTGCGCCAAGGCCGGAAGCACGCTCTACGCGCTGAGCGACGGCAGCGCGGATGACTGCCTCCCCGCCATACACATGAATATGCCGTGCAGCGCGCGTGACCGCGGTGTAGAAGAGTTCGCGGCTCAGCAAAGGAGAGCTTTGTTGCGGCAATATGAATGCAGCCTCATCGAATTCTGAACCCTGCGATTTATGCACCGTCATGGCAAAAGCGGTTTCGCAAGCGGGTAGACGCGCCGGCGCATGACGTCGCGGTGTGCCTTCAGCGTTCGCGATAAACACGCCTAGGTCGCCCTGCTCGTCGCGTAAGACAATCCCGGTATCGCCGTTAAAGAGGCGCCGGCTGTAGTCATTACGGTTGAGCATGATCAACCGCCCGGGATACCAGGGCGACGAGCCATCAATCCAACCACGGCGGCGGAATTCCTTTTCCAGCGCCGCGTTGATCCCGGTCGCGCCGCGCAATCCTTCGCGATGCGCACAGAGGACGGCAAAGCGACGAGCAAGCTGGAGCGCGTCTTGGGGCTGCGTACCGGCGCGCACCGCCTCGAACAGCGGCGCATAGGCATCGGCCAATGTAGCGATGAGCTTTGCTGGAGCAACCTCTGCGGACCATTGCACCGTCTCATCATTTCCGGCGAGCACGGTCATCGCTTTGTCCGCATCGCCGCTCAGCGCGGCCGCCGCCAACATGCCAATGCCGCCTTCGGCATTGAAACGGTAGCTATGACGCAGAAAGACAATGTTGTCTTTGAGCGCATGCGCTCCTGCCGCACACAGATTGCTTAATACTGCGCCCGCCTCGACCGAATTCAATTGGTCCTTGTCGCCAAGCAAGATCAGGCGCGCATGGGTCGGCAGCGCATCGAGGAGCTTGGCCATCAGTGCAAGATCGATCATCGACGCTTCATCGACGACCAGCACATCGAGTGCGAGCGGGTGATCGCGGTAATGCCGGAAACGCGTGCGGCCGGGAATGCTACCAAGCAAGCGATGGAGCGTCAGCGCCTCTTGCGGCAATTGCGCATCGACGGCAGGAGGCAAAGCCAGCGCCGCACGGCCCAGTCGCAGCGCCTCTTGCAGTCGCGCCGCCGCCTTACCGGTCGGCGCGGCCAGCGCCATGCGCAGGGGCTGCACCGCCTGTTCCGCAAGAATGGCGAGCACGCGCAACACTGTTGTCGTCTTGCCTGTTCCCGGTCCGCCTGAAATAAGGGTAAAGGCACGACGTACCGCGAGCGCCGCAGCGGCACGCTGCCCGTCTTCCTCCTGCTTTTGAAAATAACGGTCCAGCAGGTTTTCGTCCGCGGACGGCAACATCAGCTGCGCACGCTGACGTAAATCATCCGCAACCGCTTTTTCGTAGCGCCAGTATCTGTGTAGATATAAGCGACCGTCCTCATACACGAGCGGGGCGGCTTTCGCCTCGTTCGCGAGCAAACCGCTGGTTTCCAACAAGCCGTGCAAGGCTTTGTCTTCCCTCGCGAGATCGATGCAAACGTGCCCTTGTGCTGCTGCTCGGCTAAGCTCCGCAAGGGTGAGCGCCAAACGCTCATCCGCAACGCGACTGTGCGCGACTAGAAACGCGGCGAAGTCCGCGTCAGCTTCACCGATCAACCCGCTGTGCAAGGCCTGCTGCAATGCGCTCATGCGGCCCACCGCTGCGTCGGCGCGAAAGATTTGTCGAGCGCTTCAATCACTGCAAGCGGCGGTCGGGTGAAATACACCCCGTGACGATTACCGCGTTCGGGCGACATTCCCCGCACGAATAGATAGTAGACACCACCGAAATGGCGCTCGTAGTCGTAATCGGCCAGATGCACACGCAGATGGCGATGCACTGCAAGGGTGTAAAGCAGATACTGCAGGTCGTACCACGAAGCATGCATGGCATCAGCAAGCGCCGCGGGTACGTAATCTTCGATGCGCATGCCCAGATGATTCGACTTGTAATCAGCAAGGTAATAACGTCCATCCGCTTCGAAGACCAAGTCGATAAAACCCCGGATGAAACCTTGCGCAGGCGCGATGATGGTATTGCCGATGGCATCGGGTAAGCGCGAACCGTGCGCGCGCAGTGGTGCGAGCGCTTCGCGTAGCGCACCGGATGCCGCTTCGCCGACGGGAAACAGAAATTCCATTTCGATAATGCGTTGTTCCGGCGCGATGCGGTCCAGCCGCAAATCGCCCGCCTCGTTCAACGGTGTCGCTACGACCTCGGCAATCATTTTTTCCAGAGTCGGAATCCAGCGTGGATCAAAATCGAACTCCGCCGATTTTTTGCGCACAAGTTTGGCGATCTCCGGTCCCCGCGCCGCGCGGAAATCGATGTGCTCGAAAAGCTGGTGAATCAGCATGCCCGTGCGAACGCCGCCCGGCATGGTGAACAGACTATCCTCGGCCGCGGGCGCATCGACGAGCGGTGCGCCGGTGAGATCGAGCGCATCGTAATCCGAGGCTTCGCGCTCCTGTGCGGCAATCAGGCTGCTGAAGCTGGAAACACGCCAGCAGGGCGGCAATGCCCTGTTGAATCGATGCGCGAGAAGGCCTCGCGCCGCTTCTGGCGCAATTCTCAGCGAAACAGGTGCGACCGGCAGCGGACAATCGCGCACGCTCAAGGCGCCATCGCTTTCCGCTTCAAGGCGGCTCAACGCAGTACGCAAGTCTGCATCCTTCAGCGATTTGAAATCCGCTTCACCGTGCAGCAACCAAGTCAGGGCGGAGGAATCCGCTTCGTTGATCGCGCCCCAGAAGAAGATACAGCGCCGCTTGGCCCGCGTGAGCGCCACATAAGCCAGGCGAACGGCTTCCGCACGTTTTTCGAGCTTCGCGCGCGCGAGATGAATCTCATGCTGCGGTGAGCCCAGATCGATGGCGGCCAGGCCTGCCGCGTCATGGAATTGCACCAGCGATTTATCCACCTCGCCCGCCCCATCCCAAAGGAAGGGACAGAAAACAAATTCGAACTCCAATCCCTTGGCGCGATGCACGGTCAGGATGCGCACCAGATTCTCATCCGACTCCAGACGCAATTGGTGGGTCTCAGGCGGCGCGCCCTCCGCTTCACGCTCCCGCTGCAGATGACGGACCAGTG
>DATEOW010000122.1:0-2690 GCA_035273665.1 Burkholderiales bacterium
TGTCTCCAAAGCGACGATCGTCGGTCAAACGCTCGGTCAATTGCAATTACCTGGAACCAAGCACGCCGTCGTTGGGCAAGTTCGCCGTGGTGATGCGGAAATTCTGCCGCGTCCGGATTTGGTGCTCGAATTCGGCGACCGCGTCGGACTGTTGGCACATCGCGATGACTTCGCAGCCCTGCGCAAATACTTCGGCGATTCGATCAAAGGCACGGCCGAGTTCAGCTACATCTCTATCGGTATCGGCATGGCGCTCGGCTTCCTCGTCGGCGCGATCCAGTTTCCGATCCCCGGCATAGGTAAACTCGCGATCGGTCTCTCGGGTGTGCTGCTCGTCGCATTGATCCTCGGCAACCTGCGGCGTACCGGAGGTATGAATTGGACTATTCCGCTCTCCGCCAACCTGGTCATCCGCAATCTCGGTCTGACGCTTTTCTTGGCACAGGTGGGCATGACCTCCGGGCCGAAGTTCGCTGCAACCGTCGCCGACACCGGTTTCCTCATGCTCGGTCTGGGCGCATTGGTGCTGCTGGCTTTGGTACTGCCCATCATCATCATCGGCTACTTCATTTTGCGCATGCCTTACGATGAGGTTGTGGGGATCGTCGCCGGTGCCTGCGGTAATCCCGCCATCCTCGCCTACGGTAACAAGCTCACGCCTACGGATAGACCCGATATCGGTTACGCGATGATTTTTCCGGGCATGACGATTATAAAAATTCTGTTCGTGGATATTGTACCGGTGCTGTTATGACGAACGGTTGTGAGTAGCGATCGAATCCCGGCACACCCACTCAAGGAGGCGCGCGGTCTTGTCCCTGTCGCGCTTCATGCCGATCCTTGTGTGGCTGCGGCAATATCCGCTCGAATGGGTCCGTCCGGATTTAATTGCGGGGCTCACCGCGGGCGCGATCGTCATTCCCAAAGCGATGGCCTACGCCACCATCGCGGGACTACCGCTACAAGTGGGCCTCTATACGGCGATTGTGCCGATGCTGGTCTATTCGCTGTTCGGCGCCTCGCGCGTATTAAGCGTCAGCACAACCACAACGATTGCGATCCTGGCAGCGGCAGAGCTGGGCCGTGTTGTGCCGAGCGGCGACCCCAATTCTTTATTGATCGCCGCGGCCACACTTGCTCTCCTCACCGGCGCGATGCTCGTCGCGGCTTCGTTCTTGAGATTGGGGTTTGTCGCCAATTTTATTTCCGAACCGGTTCTGACGGGTTTCAAGTCCGGCATTGGCCTGGTCATTGTGGTGGATCAGATACCCAAACTGCTCGGTGTTCATATCGAGAAGGCCGGTTTCTTCCGCGACATTTACGCCATCGTTCAAGCTTTGCCCGCCGCCTCTGTCGCGACGTTCACCCTCGCCTCGCTATTACTCCTGCTCATCTTCACGCTCGAGCGTTTCACGCCGAAGTTGCCGATCCCGTTGATCGCGATTGGGCTGGCGATTCTCGCCTCGGCATGGGGTTTGAGCGACATGGGCGTGGCCGTCGTGGGCAGCGTGCCCGCCGATCTTCCTGGATTCGTGCCGCCGGACTTCGCGCTTGTGGAAGAGATGTGGCCCGCCGCAGCGGGTATCGCTCTCATGAGTTTCACCGAAACGATCGCGGCGGCACGGGCCTTCGCCGCGACCGGAGAATCACGGCCCGAACCCAATCAGGAACTGTTCGCCATCGGTCTGGCCAACGTTGCGGGGGGACTGACGGGCGCCATGCCGGCAGGCGGCGGCACTTCGCAAACCGCCTTGAACCGCAGGGTGGGCGCGCGGACGCAGGTCGCAGCGCTTACGACTGCAGGCACTGCCGTCGCCACCTTGGTGGTGCTTGCGCCGCTCATCGCGCTCATGCCGCAAGCCGCGCTGGCGGTCGTGGTGATCGCCTATTCGCTCGAATTAATCAAGCCAGGAGAATTTCTCGCGATTCGTCGAGTACGCCGGATCGAATTCCGTTGGGCCTTGATCGCATTCGTGGGCGTCATCCTGCTGGGAACCCTAAAAGGCATTCTGATCGCCGTCTTCGCTTCGCTGTTCTCCTTGGCCCAGCAAGCTTACAACCCGCCGATTTACGTCGTGGGGCGCAAGCGCGGCAGCACTTTGTTTCGCCCCTCGAAAAATCATCCGGAGAACGAAACCTGGCCGGGCTTGCTGATCATGCGAATGGAAGGTCGACTTTTTTTCGCGAATGCGCAACAGGTCACTGAGGTGATGCAGTCGCTTATCGCGGAAGCGAAGCCCAAAGTCGCGTTGCTCGATTGCAGCGCCGTAATCGATATCGAATTCACCGCGGTCAAGATGCTGGGGGAGATGGAAGAAAATCTGCGGAACGAAGGCGTCGCCCTGTGGCTCGCGGCTTTGAACGCTTCCGCGCTCGATGTTTTGCGACACTCGGGTCTGGGCGAGGTACTCGGTAGAGGTCGCGTATTTTCCAACCTTGACAGTGCGGTGGCGCGATTCACCGTTGAAAGGACACGAACGTGAAAACCAAAAAAGCGGCAAATAAAAAGCCTCTCAGCGAGTCGGCTGAGCAACTGACGCGCAAGACCTACGACGAGGAACTCAAAAGATTACATGTGGAATTGGTCAAACTTCAGGAATGGGTCAAACACAAAGGGCTCAAGGTCTGCATCGTTTTCGAAGGCCGCGATGGCGCCGGAAAGGGCGGAACGATTAAGGCCATTACTGAGC
>DATEOW010000123.1:0-4182 GCA_035273665.1 Burkholderiales bacterium
TGGTGAATATGCAAGCGGTCACGCAAAAATACGGGCCTGCGCCACAGAGCTACTTGATCGTGCCTTTGGCTGGGGCATTTTTCGTCGACTTGATGAATGCCTTCGTCCTCACCGGCATGCTCGCACTACCTTTTATAGGAGGCTAGATGCGCGCCCGCCTCGCTGTCCTGATTGTCCTTTCACTCTCCCTCTACGTCGTCGGCTGCAGTATTGGCCCTGACGACGGCGTACTGCAAAAAGATGTGAGCGGGTGGCTCGCGCAAGCCGTGCCGGAAAACACGATCACCGTGCAGAATTTTACGCGTCGCGGTTCCCAGTCGGACACCAAAGCGCCGGCGGGCGAGACGCGTCGTATCGTGTATTTTGATATCGAGTTGAAGCTGCAGCGCGACTACGATTTCGGCGCGTGGGATTCGCCGGGAGTCGCCGGCATCGTCTCGGCGCTCGGCGTGGCGAACAAAGGTTTGGTCGGCATCAACGCCGGCGGGAATAAAGCGGGCGATATCGTTCGCGCGCACGGCACTGCGCTATACAAGCGCGAAGGCAAGGAATGGCTGCCGGTTGTGTCGGGCGGCTTTACGCCGTCCGCCGCTCCCGCCTATGCCACGTCTGCGCCGGGGGGCGGCACGGCTGAATTTCTGAAATCGATACGTAAGATCGCCGAGTCCATCCCCGGGAACATCCCCACGTCTACGCGACACGCCATTGAGCGTGAACTCGATTACGCGCAAGCTTCAATTCAATCTGCGCTCGCGCGTGCAGAAGCCGGTTACAGCATCGCTGCCGGTCCAGAGCATGGACAATATCTGCGCTTCGCGCGGGCGCTACCCGATGACGAAGCGGCGAAGATGGTGCCGCTGGTGACCCGCGGCGGCGAAGAGAATCTGCGCATGCTGCGCGACGGCACGGCACAGCTCGCCATCTCGCAAGCCGATGCCGCCATGGATGCATTTCAAGGCCAGGGTAACTTCGCCAAGTCCGGCGCTTATCCCACGCTGCGCGCCGTGGGCAGTCTTTATCCTGAAGCGGTGCACATCATCGTCAGAGGAGACAGCAAGCTCGCGTCTGCGGCGGATTTGGCTGGACGCCGCGTGGTGGTAGGGCCGGAAGGCTCCGCCTCAAGAACGACCGCGCTGCGTGTACTCGACGCGCACAACCTGGGGCCGAACAACGTCGAGCTCGTCGATCTTTCGCTCGGCGATGCGCTGGTGGAACTGCGCAACAAGAAAGTGGACGCGGTCATCCAGATCATCGGCGTTCCCGCCGATCATGTACGCGACGCATTGGCCGACATTCCGCTGAGGCTGATGCCATTGTCGCCGGGGGCAATTGCAAAGCTCACGACCTCGCGTGTCAACAAAGGCTATTTCGCTTTCACGATTCCGCGCGGCGCCTATGCTGTGCAGACGCAGGATGTACCGACCATCGCAACGGCGGCGCTTCTGCTCGCCAGCCCGAACTTATCGGAAACGGAAGTCAGCGCGCTGACGCGCTATGTGTACGGCGGAAAGCGCGACTTCGCCGCGCGCGGGAGCGCGCAAGGCACACAGGTCTCCGCAGCGAATGCGTGGCTGGGACTTTCGATTCCGCAACATGTAGCGGCGGCCAAGACCTTGGAAGAACTCGCTAAGTTGCGGCGCTGAGCAATCGGGTTTGGCGACTGGGTTGGATGCCCGATAGCTACCGTCAGCACCACGTCCGCTCGCGATATGACGGCTTCCTTGAGCCAGATGCGCTAACACATCCAGCATCCGAGAAATGAAGCTCGCGCGAAGGTCGCGCAGATACAACAGATACAATCCCTTCCAGACCTCGTTCGGGAGGAAGGTTGGATGCCCTGCGGTACTCGCTTTCGCTTCTTTCTTGTGCTTGCATCGATTGCCGCGACCTTGTGCGCGTTCGGCGTTCAAGCGCGGGAAGCGCTTCCTGTCAAAACAGTCATTGTGTTGGCCGGAAACGATGCGCAAACGGCGCGCAGCGTCGCAATCGACCAAGCATTGCGTGCGGCTGTTGAACACAGTGACACTGCACGCGTTGACATCTTCTCCGAGTTTATGGATGCAGTACGTTTTGAGGGGCCGGCTCACGCATCTCGTTTCGCCACGTTTTTGCGTGATCGTTATGCGGATCGAAAGATCGACGTAGTCGTGGCGACCGACCCCCTCGCCCTGCGTTTCCTGCTGCAGTTTCGGGACGCGATGTTCCCGGGGGTTCCTGTAGTGTTCACGAACATTCAACGGCCCACCCTCGCGGAGGTGCAACTCCCGCCGGATTTCCTCGGCGTTGCCGACGATATCGAGGCTCGGATGCTCGTTAGTCACGCGCTCCAGCTGCGTCCCGAGTCGCGCGAAATCGTCATTGTCGCCGGCACTGCTGAGCGTGACCGTGTATGGGAGACCCGACTCCGCCAGGCGGCTGCCGAGCTCGCGCCGACCATTCCTCATCGCACACTGTCTGGGCTCCCCTTCGATGGGATCGTGGCCGAGGCGGCACGCCTTCCACCGGAAGCGTTGATTTTCGTTCTCTCCTTCCGCCGCGATGCCACCGGAAAAGCGTTCCCCGGGATGCTGCCCGTGATCGATCGGTTGAGAGCGGCGTCGGCTGCGCCGATCTTCTCTCTTATTCATGCTGGGGTGGGGCGCGGCGCCCTGGGGGCTGTGGCTTTGACAGCCGATCAGAGCGCCCATCAGGCTGCGCTCATTACCAAAGCCCTACTGAACGGAACGCCCGCTCGCTCGGTCACCCTGCCGCCTCCCATCAAGGCACTGCCCCACGTCGACTGGCGTGAGCTGCGCCGGTTCGACATAAGTGAATCGCGCCTTTCCCCTGATACGGTCCTGCTCTTTCGCGAAAAGTCGTTCTGGGAGCAATACCGCTACCACGCAATCGGAGCGCTGGGACTGCTTATCCTGCAGAGCCTGCTCATTGCGAGCCTAGTAATCCAGGGCCGCCGACGGCAGCGCGCGGAACGCGAGGCAACGCGTCAAGGGAAAGAACTCGCGCACCTCACTCGTGTCACGATGCTGGGTAGTTTGTCAGCTTCGATCGCTCACGAGCTGAGCCAGCCACTCACAGCTATTCGCCTCAACGCGGACATCGCGCGCAGGATGGTCCGTCAGGAGCCTGTGGATCTCGAAGAAATCACCAATATTTCGGAGGACATCGCCAACGACGTCGAGCGGGCCAGCGCCATCATCCGTACTTTGCGCACAATGTACGGCAAGGATGAGCTGCCTTACCGACCCCTTGCGATCGCAGACGTCGTTCGCGATACAGTGCAACTTCTGGTAGGCGAGTTGCGCAATCGGCACACGGTAATCAAAGTGGACGTAGCAGCGGACTGTCCTCAGGTGAAAGGCGATCGCGTGCAACTTCAGCAGGTACTCGTGAATCTCGTGATGAACGCCTGCGATGCCATGAAAGACAATCCCATCGCGGATCGTGTGGTTCAGCTTCGGGCTGAACCAATGGAAGACAGGCTTTGTGTCAGTGTAGAAGATAGCGGTTGCGGCATCGGGCCGGAGCTTGCGGCGGGACAGTTCATCCCCTTCCTGACGACGAAGCAACACGGTATGGGCGTGGGGCTGACAGTTTGTAGCTCGATCATCGTCGCACATGGCGGCAGGATCACCGCTGCTAACCGCGCGCAAGGCGGTGCTGTCTTTATGTTCGACCTGCCTGTCGATCCAGATGGTTCAGCGCATACCGCCCACCTTGCCATCTAACAGGCTGAGGTGTGGAAGTAACAAGTTTGTCGGGATTCGCGTGTGTGCGGGGTGCCGCCTGTTAAAATTCCGCACGTAACGGTTACTGCCGGTCTCCATTCATGCGTTCGCTCCTACGATTTCTTATCGCCGCTGTCCTCCTCCTCCTGCATGCGATCGTGCAGGCGAATGATCGGACGCCGCAACCGAGCCAGTTCACCTTCGCATGGCCCTTGAGCGAAACCGCGCTCCAGCCGCGCGGCGCCTCGACGCGCGGCGTGCCGGTGGTCTTGGATCCGACACCCACTTCGGAATGGCAAGCGTTACGTGCGTCTCGCAAACTCAGTGGCTTCGAACGCGATCGTCGCGCGATCCTCGCAATGGCCGGGCCGTACCGCGTCAGTTTTGATTTTCTCGAAGTGGTACGTTATGACCCGACTTTGAAACCGGACGCGCCCTATCAAAGTTGGGGCACGGA
>DATEOW010000124.1:0-3599 GCA_035273665.1 Burkholderiales bacterium
CGTTACGCGCGTCTCGCAAACTCAGTGGCTTCGAACGGGATCGTCTGGCGATTCTCGCCATGGCTGGGCCGTACCGCGTCAGTTTCGATTTCCTCGAAGTGCTGCGTTACGACCCAACATTAAAACCAGATGCGCCTTATCAAAGTTGGGGCACCGAATATGTGATCGTTGCCGAAGATCGCGGCGACTTCATCGCGCTCCAGCACATCTTGGTCATGCGCGTCGTGCAAGGTGAAGGCAAGGCGAGTGAGCCGATGGTGATGCGCCATTGGCGGCAGGAATGGCGTTACGAGCCTGATCGCATGCTGACCTACGAAGGCGGCAATACCTGGTCGCTGCAAACAATCGACCCGGCGCAACGACGTGGAGCATGGACGCAGACCGTGTTACAGGTCGACGATTCGGCGCGCTACGCGGCAGCCGGGCGCTGGGAACACGCCGACGGCTATTCCACTTGGTTGAGCGAAGAAACACGCCGACCGCTGCCACGTCGCGAATTCAGCGTACGCAAGGATTACGATGCGCTTAGCGGGACCAACCGCCATACCATCACGCCGAACGGCTGGGTGCAAGAAGAGAACAATTTGAAACTTGCCCTTGATAGAAACCGCAAGCCGCGCGAAGAGCTACCCTACATCGCGCGCGAATACGGCGTGGCGCGCTATGAGCGTATCCGAGACTACGACTTTAGCCCGGGGCAGCGCTACTTCGAGCGCACCGAACCGTTCTGGGCCGAAGTGCGCGCGGCCTGGACGAAAATCTTGCAGACGCAGGGGCGCTACACGCTTCAGGCGCAGGTGGATCAAGGCGCCCTATTCGTTCCCTTCTTTGAATATGCGGAGAAACTCGCGGAAGGCGCCGCTTTTAACCGCAGCGAGGCACGCGCCTTTGTCGAGCGCACGCTGCAAGAGCACTATCTCGCCAAGAATTAGAATCGCAGCGAAACGCTAGCGCGACGTCGTTTGAACTACCAGTTCGCGTCCCTTCCAGAACATCCCATGCAAGCGCATCGATACGGTTTCGAGCGCTCCTAACGGGGCGGCGGGATAGCTCAGCCATGCGGCCGGGCGCGAACCGTCGCCGTCGACGCGCTGAATCTCGGTGCATTCCAGGGTTGGCGCGTATTTGCTGACGAGTGCTTTGACGTCGTCGTCGGAGGTGCCCGGTGCGATGTTGCCGATCCACAGTTTCATTGCGGCTCCTATTGAAATGAGGCGAGCACTTAGTTGAGTAAATCGCGCGTGTGCCGCGCGATCATCAACTCTTCATTGGTGGGGATGACCCAAGCCGCGTTGCGACTCGCCGCGCTGCTGATGCGCGGACCGTTTTTCGTATTCGCAGCGGCGTCCAGTTCGATGCCGAGCCATTCGGCTTGACGGCAAACGCGTTCGCGTATGGGTGTCGCATGTTCGCCGATACCGCCGGTAAACACGATTGCATCCAAGCCGCCTAGCGCCGCGGCGAGCGAGCCCAACTCTCTGCCGATCCGATAAACAAAAAGATCCACGGCGATTTGCGCTTGCGGGTCCTTCGATTCGAGCAACGCACGCATATCGCTCGATATGCCGGAGACGCCCAGCAGACCGGATTGGTTGTAGAGCAGTTTCTCGATGGCGCGTGCGTCCATCTTGCGCTCATCCATCAAATACAAGAGCACGCCCGGATCGACCGCGCCGCAACGCGTGCCCATCGGCAGTCCGTCCAATGCAGTGAAACCCATGGTGCTCGCGATGCTTTGACCTGCGGACATTGCACACATGCTCGCGCCGTTGCCCAGATGGAGGACAATCGTTTTCCCCCGCGCGGCGCGCTCGTCGAACTGCGGCAACACCGAAGCGATGTATTCATAAGAGAGGCCGTGAAAACCATAACGGCGCACACCCGCATCGGTCAATTCCTTCGGCAAAGCGAACATCTGCGCAAGCGGCGGATTGGCGCGATGCGCCGCCGTATCGAAGCACGCAACCTGCGGTAGTGCCGGCTGCCGTTCCAGGAGCGAACGGATCGGCGCGAGATTGTGCGGCTGATGCAGCGGCGCGAGCGGTATAAGTTTCTCCAGCTTTGCGATGGTTGCGGCATCGACGCGCACCGGCGCGGCGAAATCCATTCCGCCATGAACGACACGATGGCCCACCGCTGCGAGTTGATGCGTCGAGCCCTGCGCAGACTTCAGCCATTCGATGATGTGACCCAGCGCGCCTTCGTGTCCCAGTTTGGTGCCCGCCCCCCAAGTCTTTTCGCTCACAGTTTTGCCGGCTGCGTCTTTCGCCGTGAAACGAGGGGTCGTATATATGCTTTCTACTTGGCCGCGGGCAATCGGCGCGAGATCGGCGCCCTGAGATTCGAATAAAGAAAACTTAATGCTCGAAGAACCGGCGTTGACGACGACAATGGCCGGGGTCATGCGATCGCCTTCGCCGCGTTGTCACGGCGCGCTTGCACGGCCAGCACGGCAACCGCGCAAGAAGCCAGCCGCGCTTGCACCGAATCTGCGCGGCTGGTGAGAATGATCGGTACTTTGGCGCCCACCACGAGGCCAGCCGAATCGGCGCCGGCGAGAAAGCTCAGGCTTTTAGCGAGCATATTGCCGGATTCCAGATCGGGGACGATCAATACATTGGCACGGCCGGCAACCGGGGAAACGATTTTCTTGATCGCGGCCGCTTCCATGCTGATCGCGTTATCCAGCGCGAGCGGTCCATCAAGCACCGCGCCGGTGATTTGCCCGCGGTCGGCCATCTTGCATAGCGCTGCCGCTTCGATGGTGGAAGGTACGTTCGGATTCACGGTTTCCATCGCGGAGAGAATTGCGACGCGAATTTCGCCTGGTGTTAGTGCGCGTGCGAGGTCGATGGCGTTTTGCACGATGTCGACTTTCACCTCGAGCGTTGGCGCGATATTTACTGCCGCGTCCGAAATAATCAGGGGTTCCGAATGCCCGGGCACATCCATCACAAAGCAATGACTGATGCGGCGCGCCGTACGCAATCCGGTATCGCGTTTCACCACCGCACCCATCAGCTCGTCGGTATGCAGACTGCCCTTCATGAGGGCCTCGGCTTTACCCGTCCGTACTAGTTCCACTGCTGCTGCTGCCGCGGCGACGCTGTGTGGCGCGTCGACAATCTCATACGTAGAGATATCGAGTTTGAATTGCGCCGCGGTCGCCTGAATTTTCGCCTTTGGCCCGACCAGAATAGGTTGGATTAAGCCCATCTTCGCCGCATCGATCGCGCCGGAGAGCGAACTTTGATCGCAAGGATGCGCGACTGCCGTGGGCACCGGCTTGAATGTTTTCGCCTTGGCAATCAAACGTTCATATTTTTCATGGCTCATGCGCATCTACTCCACTAAATGAATACCGTGTCCCCGTCGAATCGGCGACCTAACTGTAGAGGATTCGCCCGCTGTTCCCATATGAGACCAAAGTCCAATGGCGCCCGCATCGCCCAGGGGCGGAGAATTATCGCCGGATGAGTGGTCGGCAATAAAAATCACGCAATGCCGGGCCGGTTCACATCCTTTCCGTTTACCGGAAATGGGGAGTTGACGTGCGGCTGGGCCGATTGTGAGCGTAGCGGATTACACAGCGACAGAAC
>DATEOW010000125.1:0-2686 GCA_035273665.1 Burkholderiales bacterium
GGAGAAAGAAAAACGCGCGACTTTTGTCACCGCGCGTGGGGTGCTACGCCGTTTTTTCCGACAGGTTGTCGGCGAACGGACAACATCTACGAAGAGAGATAGGAGCGATTCACGATGTCTTGCAATTGCAGACCGAGCGGCGGCGCTGCTCGATTGTCAATTCAGAGCGCTCAGAGCGTTGTGCTTTCGAGTACATACAAGAAGCGGTCGCCATTCGCCATGGTCGCGCCAAAAGGCGTGCGGCCACGGAAGTACTCTTCAGTAGTTTCCCACCGGCCTGTAGCGCCCAGATTGGGCACATACCACTCGGTCTCTTCACGATAGAGTGTGCCGTCAAAGAAAGATCGCGGACCGAGATTCCAACTGCGGCGCAGGATCAACGCTCGATAAGGCCGACCTGCGACGTTGATTTCCTCCCACCCTTCAACGCGCGTCGTCACTTGCACGTAGTTGCGTGTGCCCTGGTTGTCGGTGCGATGCAGATAGAAGTTGTCAGACCAGCGCTTACCGGCAACAAGCGGAAAGTCATAGCGGCGCCAACGCGGATCGATCCGGCCGATGACGGGACCTTCTTCACTGAGCGTGCCGGCGACTTGAATGCCCGGCTCGGTGAAAACAGCGTGATCTAAAACCGCGTTATGTTCGTTGACCGTCACCAGCTCAATGCGCCCCGGTTCAGCCCTCGTCACACTGCGTGTCAGGATTCCGCGCGGCAGGTTGTTGAAACCATCCGTTCTGCGATAGGTCCAGCTTTGCCCCGTCTTCCATGCGGGTGCGCCGACCTCGGTCGTCTCGTAGACACCCAATGGCTTGCTCGGCGCACAGCCGACTAAGAAGGCGGCGCCCGCGGCGCCGAGAAAGGTTCGTCGATTCATCGTGTCAAAGGCTATGCATCTCTCAGGCCTAAAATCCTGCGATTGTGCGGCCCCGTCGCGGCCGCTAAAATGCCGCATACGGGGATGTAGCTCAGCTGGGAGAGCGTCGCGTTCGCAATGCGAAGGTCGAGGGTTCGATCCCCTTCATCTCCACCACATCAAAGCCCCTGCGAGACAGGGGTTGTTTGCGCCGCAGTGGTGCCGTCGCGCATCGCTTCGACGCGAACGCGCGACACCATAACCTATTTGACTACTCCGCTGCGTCCAGAGGGCTCAGGACATGCCGCACGCTTTGCAGGACGTGCGTATAAATCATGGTCGTCTGAAGGCTGCGATGGCCAAGCAGCAATTGGATCGTGCGGATATCCGTTCCCTGCGCAAGCAAATGCGTTGCAAAGGAATGCCGAAGCGTATGGACGCTCGCATGCTTGGTTATGCCGCTGCCGGCAAGCGCATTGCGGAATGCCCGCTGCACAGTCGCGGGAGATTGATGCCAACGCACCAGCCGATCGCCGTTAATCCAAGGCCGAATCGCCGTAGAGGGAAACACAAACTGCCAAGCAAGGTTTGAGGAAGCGTTAGGATATTTGCGTTCGAGCGCATTCGGCATCGGCGCCCAACCGCCGCCGCGATTGCGATCATCCACTTGAAGTTGTGCCACCCACAGCACATGGGCATGTAGCGCCGGGATAACCGCTTTCGGCAAAACGGTCGTTCGATCTTTAGCGCCTTTGCCCGAACGAACAGTGATTGTCCCCGCGTCGAAATCCAGATCCTTAACGCGGAGCGTGCAGCATTCTTGCACGCGTAAGCCGGCACCATACATCAGCCGCGCCATGATGGCCGCTACGCCACGCATCCGTTTCAAGACCGCGCAAACTTCGGCAACGGTTAGCACGACCGGAAGGCGATGCCTTTGCTGTACACGGCTGAACCCGGGTATCGATTGAAGCGGTTGTTGAAGTACATCCCGGTAAAGAAAAACCAAGGCGTTGAGCGCTTGAGTTTGTGTGCTTGCTGCCACGTGGCGGTTAACGGCGAGATGATTGAGAAAGGCGCCGATAGCCGGTTCATCCAGCTCAGCGGGATGCCGCTTGTCGTAAAAGAAAATCAGTTTGCGTATCCAGAACCGATAGGCCTCCTCCGTGCGCGGACTGAGGTGCCTGCGTCGGCAGGCGGCATGTACTTGCTCCATCAGCTTTGGCCGGGCCGCTATCGGCTTGTTATTCTCACCCCATATTTGTCGCATCCTTTCTTTGAAAATCGATGAGGATACCCAGACAAGTTCGGGTCCGCACTATTGCCTATTGTGAGTTCAGAGGTTCATTGTTACTGTAGCCAAGACAATTACTTATGCGGCGCAACGCGCACTCTCTTTATGTTGATAGTACTGACACGCCGTCCGACTAATTACTGTTAGGCCACAACGTGAACGACTCTTACAGTTTTTTTGTTCCTGACGTTAAGTGGCAAATGTATGTGCCAGAAATTGTTTTGCTCACCGTTGCTGTAGTTTGCCCGGTGGCTTCATGGTTACTATGCCCAGACCCAGCCATGTTCGCGCGCTCTGGCAGCCTTACTGTCTTCTTTGCTGCCGTAGCCGAATTCGTGTCCATCGGTCGCATGAATAAAAAGCATCTTCTCAACGCCGCCCGAGTCAAGGCTGGCGAAGCTCCATGGGATTTTTCTAGGCCTGCCCGTATCGTTGGTGTTGCGGCTCTTTTAATCGCAGCCGCGGGTACTCTTGTGTGGGGGTATGGTGATCTGCTGTTCTAGGCCTAACATCTCAGTCAACACGGACCGTTGCAAGC
>DATEOW010000126.1:0-5382 GCA_035273665.1 Burkholderiales bacterium
CCGTTTTTCAATATCGTAGCCGCCGATGCGCGCGTTGCCGCGACCGGTCGCTTCATTGAACGCGTGGGCTTCTACGACCCCAAGGCGCCTGAAGGCCGTGAAGGTCTTCGTCTCAACGGCGAACGCATCGCGTACTGGAAAAGCCAGGGCGCGCAGTTATCTCCAACGGTCGTCCGCTTGGTGAAACAGGCCGCTAAGGCAGCCGCTTAACTGAGTGTCCGAAGATTTCGTTGTGCTGGGCCGGGTGACCGGCCCTTATGGTGTGAAGGGTTGGATCAAGATTCAGCCTTATACGGAAGACGTCGAACGTCTCTGTGAATACAAAGCATGGTGGGTTGGCGGGCAGCAAAAAGCTGTCATGGAAGCGGCGGTACACAGCGCGAGTGTGATTGCGCAAGTAGCCGGGGTCGAAAGCCGCGAAGCGGCTGCCGCATTGAAGGGCGCTGAAATCGCGGTTCCGCGCGAAGCTTTACCGGAAGTCTCGGAAGACGAATTTTATTGGGCCGATTTGATCGGTCTGGAAGTGGTAAACGAACAAGAAGAAGTGCTGGGCAAGGTAGCCGGGCACATGTCCAACGGCGCGCATGACGTGATGCGGGTAATGGACGGCGAAACTGAACGCCTACTGCCTTTTGTGGACGCGGTGATTCGCAAGGTGGATATGGCAGCGCGCCGCATCCGGGTGGATTGGGGCGCAGACTGGTAGCAAATGAGGGAGTAAGGAGAGCAGGGTGATCGCTTTCGATTGCATCACGCTGTTTCCGCAAATGTTCGACGCGGTGGCCGAGCACGGCATCACGCGGCGGGCCAAGGAAGAAGGCAAGTGGAGTTTGTCGCTGTGGAACCCGCGCGACTTCACGACCGACAACCACAGGACGGTCGATGATCGTCCTTACGGCGGCGGTCCGGGCATGGTTATGCTGGCCGAGCCGATCGAAAAAGCGATTGCCGCCGCGCAAGCGGCGGGGGTAAAAGATTCTGCGGCGCAAGCGCGCGCTCAGTTGGGCACCAGTGGTAGCAAGGCGAAAGTGATTTATTTTTCGCCGCAGGGCAGGCCGCTCGATCACGCGAAAGTGATGGAGCTGAAGGAAGCGCAGCGCTTGATCTTGCTGTGTGGACGGTACGAGGCGGTGGACGAGCGATTGCTCAAGCGCTGCATCGACGAAGAAATATCGCTGGGCGATTTCGTTTTGTCCGGTGGCGAATTGGCGGCGATGGCGCTCATCGACGCGGTAGTGCGGCAACTGCCGGGCGTGTTGAATGACGCACAGTCGGCGACGCAGGATTCTTTTGTGGAAGGGCTGCTCGATTGTCCGCACTACACGCGGCCGGAAGTATATGAAGGTGAGCGCGTGCCGGAGGTGCTGTTGTCGGGCCATCATGCCGACATCGAGCGCTGGCGATTGAAACAGGCTTTAGGGCGCACGTGGTTGAGAAGGCCGGATCTTTTGGCCGCACGGATGCTCAGTGCAATGGAACAGAAGCTCCTTGCGGAATTCCGCGAGGCGCACCAAGAAAACGATCGGACTTGAGGTCCGGGGCAAGTATTGAAGGAGCAAGGCATGGCGAACATCATTCAACAACTCGAGCAAGAAGAAATAGCGCGTCTGAATAAGACAGTGCCAGTGTTTGCGCCCGGCGATACCGTCGTGGTCAACGTGAACGTGAAGGAAGGCGACCGCAAACGCGTTCAGGCCTACGAAGGCGTAGTGATTGCCAAGCGCAACCGCGGCATCAACTCTTCCTTCACCGTGCGCAAGATTTCTTCGGGCGAAGGCGTCGAGCGTACCTTCCAGACCTATTCCCCGCTCATCGCGTCCGTGGAAGTCAAGCGCAAAGGCGATGTCCGTCGTGCCAAGCTTTACTATTTGCGCGATCGCTCCGGCAAGTCGGCACGTATCAAAGAAAAACTCACCAATACAAAAGCGCAGCAAGCTGCTGCCGCTGCCGCCGCCGAGTAAGGCGTCGCACATAAAAAAGGACGCTTCGGCGTCCTTTTTTTATGGCCGATTATGCTGCGGATCGCGTCTCGTTTTCTACGGTCATCGTGCGCTTCGATGCGATCAGTGCGCACAGGCTGTCGAGAAACTCTTTCTCCTGAATCGGCTTGTGCATGACCGCGAGCCCGCTTGCTTTGAGTTCACGCAGGCGCTCTGGAGACGTATCGCCGGTGATCAACATGGCCGGAATGTCCGCGTTGAATTCTTCTCGAATTGCTTCGATGACCTGTAGACCGGTCTCGCCCGCACGCAAGCGGTAATCGCAAATTAACGCATCGGGAATTCGGCGGCTGTGACCAACCTGGCGTAGCACATCGGTGCGCGAAATTGCGGTCAGCACGAAAGCGCCGTGTTGTTCCAGCACGGCGCGAGTCGCATCCAGAATGAGCTTTTCATCGTCGACGATGACGATAAAGGTGTCGCGTACCTCCACCAAGAAAGCCCTGTCCTCTGCGGTGCCCACGGGTCGGCGTCCGAGGGCGCGCGGCAAATCAAAGCTGAACATCGAGCCTTTGCCCGATCTGGAGCGCAAGGAAACCGGGATGTCGAGCAAGCGGGCAAGTCGTTCGACAATCGCGAGGCCGAGCCCTAAGCCCTTGCTCCGGTCGCGTTCGGCGTTGCCGACTTGATAGAACTCCTCGAAGATCAGCGCCTGCTTATCTGCACTAATGCCGCGCCCGGTATCGTGAACCTGGATCGAAAGTGTGTTGCCTCTGCGGCGGCAACCGACGAGGACGCGTCCGTTTTCGGTATATCGCACGGCGTTCGATACGAGATTGCCGAGTATTCGTTCAACCAGCGCGGCGTCGCTGTGCACAAAAGTCGAACAAGGAACGATGTCGAGCCGAAGCCCTTTATCGTGCGCTGCGGGCGCATAAGCGAGCCGGACTCTTTCCATCACGGAAGCGATCGGGAAAACGCTCAAATCCGGTTTGACTGCGCCTGCGTCGAGACTCGATACGTCCAGCAAGGCGCGGAACATATCGTCCATCGCATAAGCGCACTCGCTCGCGTTATCCAATAAAGGCTTCGCTTCTTCGAGCGTTGGCGCATTGCTCATCGCGCCCAGATAAAGATTGAGCGCGTGCATCGGTTGGCGCAGATCGTGGCTCGCCGCTGCGAGGAAGCGCGACTTGCTCAAATTGGCGTTTTCGGCAGCTTCTTTCTGAGCGCGCAACTGCGACACCAAGCCGATGTTTTCGAAGCGCAGCTCGAGGTTCCTGATGAAAACACGATTGAAGGTGCGGCCGAAATAGAGTGCGACCACCGCGATCAATACTTCAATAACGGCCATGCCCCGGTGCAAAAAAGACGGATGCAGCGCAAGTGCGATGGCCGTGATGATCGTTACGGGGACGACCATGCATATCAGGGTGAGGTAGTGCGGTCCGTAGCTGAAAATAGACGAGACCGCGATGATGAACATCCCGTAGAGGAAAATCAGGTGATAGTCGAATATCGGTATCGCTAGTACGGCAAAGGCCCCCACCCCCAGAATGAAGCTCGCGATGCCATTCAGCACCGCGGCTTGGCGTAACCAGGCGCCGGCATTTTGCTCGTCCAGCAGCGGGGAGGACTTCAGGCAATAATATGCATGCGCGGCCGTTACGCTGAATACACTCGCCCAGAGGATTAGATTGTTGGCGTTTCCGGCAGGCGCAAGAACGAATACAAAAACCCAGATGCCGAAGGGCGTCGCGATCGTCGCAAAAGGCATGTTGCGCGCAATGAAGCGCGCGATTTCCAATTGCACGGCTGGACTCGCCTTCAAAACAATCTCCCTCCTCAGTCTGCCCCGTTTATACCTTAAGTCGGCTCAGCTCTCACGGCATCAGTAAAAGCCTCCTTTTTTATTGCGCAGCAATTGAGGTATAAAACGACCTTCGCCGCTTTAAGCATTGGTTGTCGCAATGGGTAAAGATCAGGCCGTCCGTGAAGAACAGGCGCTCTACATTCAGCGCAACATGCCCCTCGGCGCGACCGCAGCGGCATTGGCTGTGTGGACGACCGTATTCCTTTTTCGCAAAACTGAGGTCGCCACCCATATGCTGGTGTGGGCGAGCTTATTCACGGCCGGCGTTATCCATGCATTGATCGATTTCCGCAGTTGGCGAGGACGGTTGCCTGAGGCATCCGAAAAATGGCTGCGCCACACCCCGGTTTCGGCGGGTTGCGCAAGCTGCTTGTTGGGCGCCGGGGCGTTTGTTGTCTTGGGAGTATCGCAGCCGGAATTGCAGCTCTTTTATCTATGCGTTGTCGTGGTGATTTCAGTCATGTCGATTTTCGCCTATGGGCCCCATTACCCGACCTTCGTGGCCATGGTCATGCCGGTCATGCTTCTCACCCTAATGGCATTCGCTCTGGGCAACTCCGAATTTCAATGGGCGATCGCCGTTTCCCAAGGCGTGATCATTCTCGTCGTCCTGCATTTCGCCAAAACTTTCAATCGCGTTTTTCGGCGCAGCGTCGAATTGCGCTTCGAGAATCGTGACTTGGTACAACAGTTGCGGCGTCAGATCCGCGTGGCTGAATCCGCCAACATGGCCAAATCGCGGTTTCTTGCGGCCGCGAGCCATGATCTAAGGCAGCCCATGCACGCGTTGAACCTTTACCTTGGCGCGATGAGCAATACCCACCTGCCGGAAGAGGCCAAACCGCTGCTCAATAACGCAAGCGAATGCGCTGCGGCGATGGACGATATGTTCGGCGCTTTGCTTGACGTCTCGAGCCTAGACGCAGGCGCCGTGAAACCGGAGCTCAGCATCTTTCCGATAGCGTCGATTCTTGATCGCGTGCGTCTCGCCTTCGCACCCGCGGCGCATGACAAGGGCCTGCGGATCGATGTGCGTTCCTGCTCGGCTTCGGTCCATAGCGATCCGGCGCTCGTCGAGCGGATTTTGGGCAACCTGGTTTCGAACGCGGTGAGGTACACCCACAAAGGGCGAATCCTGATCGGCTGTCGTCGGCGCGGAGAATCGTTGTTGCTTGAGGTCTATGACACCGGCCAGGGCATCGACGCCGATAAGCAGGCACTGATCTTCGAAGAGTTTTATCAAGCGTCAAACGCCGAACGTGATCGCAGCCAAGGTTTGGGTCTGGGACTGGCGATCGTCGAGCGCTTGGCGCGTTTATTAAACATTTCGGTTCACCTTCGTACTGAAGCGGGCAAAGGTTCGGTGTTTCGCTTCGCTTTGCCGCGTGCATATGCGCCTTGGGGTAACGCGGACACGAAAGCAGGCGCGCCCGGGCCACTCAAGTTATCTCTACGAGATCGTTTTATCGTGGTGGTTGATGACGAAAAATTGGTCCTGGACGCCACCCGCGCGGTACTCGAACAGCATGGGAGTTTCGTACTGACCGCCGCCTCGGGCTTAGAAGCGGT
>DATEOW010000127.1:0-5849 GCA_035273665.1 Burkholderiales bacterium
CCGTTTTGGAAGATGCTGATGAACTCTTCCCAATCCAGAGCGATCGAGACAGCCTGCCGCAACTTGCGCGCCCGTTCCGATGAACCGCCGACCACGGGATCGAGCCAATTGAAACCGAGGAAAAAAGTACTCGGCTCGACATCGGTGGTCAGTCGAATGCCTTTGTCCACCATGTCTTGCGACAGGTTCGCTTGCCCTTCCACGCCGATTTGCACCGCTTGATCGAAACTGTCCGAAGGCACGCCGGAGGAATCGTAGTAGCCCTGCAAGAATTTATTCCAATAGGGAATGCCCTCTTTCTCCCGCGTGAACACAATGCGATCAATGAAGGGAATCGGTTTGCCCGCGTCCGCGAGTAAGCCGTTTGCCGCATCCTCGGGGTTACCGTCGCTCGGATAGGCCTCGCCGTGGAAATTGGGATTGCGTTCCAGCACCATCCGGGCATTCGGATTGTTCTCGCTCAGCATGTACGGCCCTGTGCCGACGGGATACCAATCGAGCGAAATATTCTTCCCCTCGGTGAGTCCTGGCTGCGAATAGAAGCTATCCGCTTCCCAGGGAATGGGCGCAAAGAACGGCATCGCGAGCCAGTAGTTGAATTGCGGGTAGCGCCCGTTAAGCGTCACACGATAGGAGTACCGGTCTATCACCTGTACACCTTTCAACTCGAAGGCGCGCAGATCAAGCCATGTCCCCGGTCCCTTCGCTTTCGTCAGCGCCTCGTCCGCCTTCTTGAGCTCGGCAATCAATTCTTTCAAACCGACAATGTATTCGCCCATCAATCCGGCAAGCGGCGAATGCAGGCGCGGGTGTGCCAGGCGTTTGATCTCGTAAACGTAGTCTTCGGCGATCAACTCTCGCGTATCGGTTTGCTTGAAGTCCTTCAGCGTCCAGATTTTGCCCAGCGCTTCGTCATCCAAGCGGTGATAAAGAAACTGCCCTTGCGCGTCTTTGGCGAAAGCGGGATGCGGTTGATAGCGCGCCCCCGGCCTGATCTGTATGTCGTACACACTGAAGGCGACGTCGGACGCGTCCGCGTTCACGCGTTGCCCTTCGGCGTTCAAATAGTAGGGCTCGGGAATCGCAGTGGCGGCGAGCGGAATCAGCGTATACGGTTGCTTGAACGGGTGGTATTGCAGCGGCGGTTCGTAAATCTGGGCGTTGAATTCGGATTCGTCCTCGGTATAGGACTGTACCGGGTCCAGATGTTTGGGCCGATCGATAAAAGCGGTGTAGAGCGTCATCCCGCTGCGCGGCTCATCCGGGTAGGGATCGTTCCATACCTCGCCGCATGCTGATAGCAAAGCCGTACAGATAAGGGCGTAGGCAAGAGGGCGTGCGCTCATGTCCGTGGGAGTTTAGCCGAGGGCGGGGTGCGCGTCACCTGAGCCCGGCCTATAATCCGCTCCTCGTTCGCAAAGAGGTTTTCATGGGCTTTCTCGCCGACAAACGTATTCTGATTACCGGGCTGCTCAGCAATCGTTCCATTGCCTATGGCATTGCCAAAGCGTGCCGCGATCAAGGCGCACAACTGGCGTTTACCTACCAGAACGAGCGCTTCGAAGCGCGCGTCAAGGAAATGGCGCAGGAGTTGGGCTCGAGCATCATCGTGCCCTGCGACGTATCGAGCGATGAGGAAATCGCCGGCGTCTTTAAGCAACTTGGTCAGCAGTGGGACGGCTTGGACGGCCTCGTACATGCGATTGCCTATGCGCCGCGAGAAGCGATCGCCGGCGATCTCTTGGATGGCCTGTCACGCGAAGCGTTTCGGATCGCGCACGATGTTTCAAGCTATAGCTTCGCCGCATTAGCCAAAGCCGCATTGCCGATGATGGAAGGCCGCAACGGTGCGCTCGTCACGCTGACTTACCTGGGTGCGGAGCGTGTGGTGCCCAACTACAACACCATGGGCCTTGCCAAAGCCAGCCTGGAAGCCAGCGTGCGTTATCTTGCGGTGGCCTTGGGGGCTAAAGGCATCCGGGCCAACGGCATTTCCGCCGGGCCGATCAAGACACTGGCGGCCAGCGGGATTTCCGGTTTCGGCAAAATCCTGAAATTCGTCGAACAGAACGCGCCCTTGCGGCGGAACGTCAGCATTGAAGACGTTGGCAATGTCGCCGCTTTTCTCTTGTCCGATCTGGCCGCGGGCGTCACCGGCGAAATCACTTATGTGGATGCCGGCTTCAATCGCGTCGTGGGCGGCATGACGGCTACCGAAGCATAAGAACGAAAAATTACTGCTGTGCGTCGTCGGCCTTTTTCTCGAGCCGCGCTTCATTGACTTCAACGTCGGCGCGCTCGCGCAATACGTTTACGAAAGCCTGCCGCTGTTGCAGCGCCGTGACTTGATTCAGCGCATAGCTCGCGCTCTTGAGTTGCTCATCGCTGATTTTTTCGGGACGCTCCACCTTCGTAATCCGCAGTAACGCATACCCCGCGCGCGGCACTTCCATGCCCACATAGGCGGGCAGTTTTTGCGTGTCGGCCTTGAACAACGCATTCACCATATCGCGATTCAATTCCGCGGCACGATCGCGAGTGATCTGCGTCGGAGCGCTCCACTTCACCTCTGCTTGACCGCCCGATTGCAACGCTTTGAGTTTTTCCTCGCCGATTTGCTTCGCCATCGCAATTGCTTTTTCTTCGCGCAGATTTCCTTCAATCTCCGTGCGCACCTGCTCTAAGGGGCGTATGGAAGCCGGCCGATGTTCCACCACGCGCGCGACGATCCAACGCCCCGGGGCGACTTCCACCGCTTCGCTGTTGCGTTTGTCCTTCAACGCATCGTCGGTGAATAACGCATTGAGCAGACGTTGATTGTCGAGGGGCGGCTGACCTGTTGTGCGGCTCAACCAATTGCTGGTTTGCACCTTCAATTTAAAACGGTCCGCAAGCGGTTGCAGGCTGTCGGGTTGATCGAAGGCTACGTCCTTGAAGTTTTCCACTTCCTCCGCGAATTTCTTGGTGACTTGCTGCTGGCGCAAGCTGCGTTCGATCTCGGTCTTGCTCGCGACTTCTTTCGGCGATGCAGGCGCGCCCAAAAGAATATGGCTTGCGCGACGCTCCTCCCCTTCCGGACCTTTGCGTATATCGGTGAGTTGGATGATATGAAAACCGAAATCCGTCTCGACGATCGGGCTGATTTCCTTCGGCTTGAGTTTGAACACCGCGTCTTCGAAAGGCTTCACCATCGAGCCGCGCGTGAAGTAATCGAGGTCGCCGCCCTGCGCGGCCGAAACCGGATCCTGCGAATGCTGCTTGGCGAGCTCGGGGAATTTCTGCGGGTCCTTGCGTAATTCCGCCAAGACCGACTCCGCCTTCGCGCGTGCTTCTTGGCGTGCTTTGCGGTTCGTGCCGGTGGCGGACTCGTACTGACGCTGCACTTCGTCGGGATTGACGACGATCTGCGACTCGATCGCTTCTTTACTCAGCACGACATACTCGGCGCGCAACTGCTCCGGCGTGCGGAAATCGTCGTTATGGGCTTTGTAGTAGTTCTCGATCTCCTCAGGCTTTACGTCCACCTTCGAAGCGTATTGCCCTGCCGGTAAAAAGAAGCGCGACACTTCCCGCGTTTCGCCACGGCTCTGCACGAAGCGCGCCGTTGCATTTTTAGATACGAAAGCGCCCTGCTCGATGGCGCGCGCGATCTGCTGCTCGGCTAAATCGGCGCGCACGCTGGCAAGGAGACCATCCGGGCTCATGTTCACACTACGCGACAAACGCGTCAGATTCTCTTTGCTGATCTGCCCGTCCGGGTCCGCCAGACCGGGCACTTGACGCAATACCGCGTTAATTTGTGCGGGCGACACGCTGCGGTCGAGATGGTTGCGAGCGGCGTAGTAGCTCAACACACGATCTGCGATCATCCGATCGAGCACTTCTTTACGCATGGTGGGTGTATCGAACAAGGATGCATCGAAGTTGCGGCCCAGGGTTTGGCGTAGCCGCTCGCGCTGCTGCTCGAGATTGCGCTCATATTCTTCGACAGTGATGGGATTGCCGCCGACTTCGGCGATCTGTGCCGCGTCCGCGCCCCGTTGGAAGGTATCGACGCCGACGATGACGAAAGCGGGCGCAATGACGAGCACCATGAGAAACATGATCAGGCGTTTATGCTTTTCAACAAAGTTGAACATCTGGCCGGCTTTCTAAAAAAACGTACCCATAAAAAAAGGCGAACCTCGGTTCGCCTTCCTTGTAGATCCTTGGCGGCGAAAGCCTCGCTGCAAGGTGTTGGCGGAGCGGACGGGGCTCGAACCCGCGACCCCCGGCGTGACAGGCCGGTATTCTAACCAACTGAACTACCGCTCCAGCATTTCCTGCGTGATACGACTTCGTCACTGCGGTTGCTTGGACTGGTGGGTGCTGAGGGGATCGAACCCCCGACATTCGCCTTGTAAGGGCGACGCTCTACCAGCTGAGCTAAGCACCCCTCCGGAGCAAGCCGCGCAACATGGCCACGCGGCACCGCGAAAGGGACGCTAGTTTAAAGCATCCTTAAGGGCTTTTCCAGCGCGGAATTTGGGCACTTTGGCCGCCTTGATTTTGATTTCTGCGCCGGTCTGCGGGTTGCGCCCGCTGCGCGCTGCACGCTTACCCACATAAAATGTACCGAACCCGACGAGCGTCACCATGCCGCCTTTTTTGAGCGAGGTTTTAATGCTTGCGACCGTCGCATCCAGCGCGCGCTGAGCTGCGGCTTTGGAAATATCGGCTGACTGCGCGATGTAGTCGATCATTTCGCTTTTATTCATGAAATCCCTTTCCGACGTTTGCGTTGTTCGGTTTATGAGCGATCGAGATTGATGAAGTTCGGATTGCTCTCAGGCAATTCGAGCTTGTATTTTTATCGATGCGGCGAAGCCGTCTTTCATACCCCGAGGAACGCCCTCGCACAATGAGGACGATGTAGAACCACAGGGGTCGAAATGGCGCCGGCTACTAGGGCTATGATGACATCAAACCTCTGTTCCGGCGATGACGGCGATAAAAAAGCCGTACGGTTTTCCCGTACGGCTTTTTAGGGGACAACGCAGCGATCAGTGAGTAATCTGCGTCGAAGCCAGCGGATCACCCGCCACAGGGGGCACCACTTCCGCCGGCGCGGTGCCCTTCGCTTCAGGCGTACGTTCCAAGGCGATTTCAAGCACCTTGTCGATCCACTTCACCGGCACGATCTCGAGTTTGTTTTTGATGTTGTCCGGGATATCGACCAGATCCTTCACATTCTCTTCCGGGATCAACACGGTTTTGATACCACCGCGATGCGCCGCCAGCAGCTTCTCTTTCAAGCCGCCGATGGCAAGTACTTCGCCTCGCAGGGTGATCTCGCCGGTCATCGCAACATCAGCGCGAACCGGGATGTTGGTGAGCGAAGACACCATCGCCGTACAAATACTGATCCCAGCACTGGGGCCATCTTTCGGCGTCGCGCCTTCGGGCAAGTGAATGTGCAGATCATTCTTTTGGAACGTCTCTTCCGCAATGCTCATTCTCGGCGCGCGGCTACGCACAACCGACAACGCGGCTTGCACCGATTCCTGCATCACTTCGCCCAGCTTGCCGGTGGTGATCGTCTTGCCTTTCCCCGGCATGTTGGCAACTTCTACTGTGAGCAACTCGCCGCCGACCTCGGTCCACGCCAAACCGGTGACCTGCCCGACCTGATTTTCTTTTTCGGCAATACCGTAGCTGTAACGACGCACACCCAGAAATTTGTCCAAGTTGCGCGCGCTCACGGTGAGTTTCTTCTGTCCGGGTTTGATCAGCAGACTCTTCACGACCTTGCGGCAGATTTTCGAAATTTCGCGGTCGAGACTACGCACACCCGCTTCGCGGGTGTAATA
>DATEOW010000128.1:0-73320 GCA_035273665.1 Burkholderiales bacterium
GAAAGTCGACTTGGTATCCATTGTGTCGTATTCATCGAGGATTCTGTTTGCATCCGCGACTGCCGCCGGCGCAAACATTTGCAACACCGGATTGTTCGCAATTTCGCGATAGCCGTTCCACAGCGGTTCTAAGGTCTCGATGGAGAAGCGGCTGCGTGAATAGGTGAGGCGTAAAGTCGCCGCCCCGTACTCGATCGTATCCGATACCGTCCAACCGTTATCGGATTTTACTTCTTGGCCCGCCGGCACGTGTTCTTTGAAGTCACCGAAGGCGGCTTGTAGATTATGCGAGACATCGCCCCATCGCACCCGATAGCTGACATCCACGCCGTCGTTATGAGTCATGGGGATGAGGCCATAGACTTCCACCGGCGGCCGCACCCAGTGTTGCGCATAACCTACTTTGCGATAGTCGGTGGCGAGAAAACTACCGAGCACGACGCGGCCGACGCGCACGCTGAAATCGGGCGTGAACTCGTATTTGATGTTGGCCCATTCCACATCGGGACGGAAACTGCCGTCATAGTCCTGTTCAGTGACGACCTGCAGCACGGCGGACAACTGCGGCGTAAAAGCGGCCGTTACCTGCAGACCCAGACGGCTGTCGACATCGGCGCTCCATTCCTTGTCGCGGCCCGCGCCACCGCCTTGTAAATCGTGCGCAACGAAATTTGCTTCGTCTTCGCTTGAGCGCACTACGCCGACCGTGCCGAATCCGCTAAAGCTGAAAGCAGGGAAGGCCGGTGCTTCCTGGGCATAGACCTCGGCCCCGCTTAGGGCGACCGCGGCCACAGCCATCAGTGCCAGCTGTCGAGGAATGCTTGCCAAAGCAGGGCGAGGTGTCGATCCCGAAGTCATGCCGCGTGAACGCGGCCGTGAATCACGAGCGGGATCTGTGCTTTTCTTTGTTTGCTGCCAGAACAACATTACATCCAATTTTTTGAGATGCCCTTCGCGCTTCAGGGCACGGGCTACGCTTTGTTCATCGGCGCCGAGCGCTGAAACTTAAGCGCGACGTTGTAAAAAATGATTCATCAGAATCGTCTGAGCGATATTGCAGTTTCTGTGAGAGCGTCAATCGCTCGAAAAGATAGCAATTCCCGCTGTTTTTTCGCGTGCGGAATATCACGTGTGCGGTTTTTCACGCGACTGTGATATCAGATCGCCAGATGAAAGATGAGACCTGCAAGGCCGCTGAGCAGGATGACGGGAATCATTCCGGCCTTGTATCGCAGCAGGGCGAAGAATGCCGCGAGGGCAAGGAGTACCGCGAACCATTCGAACGGCGCCGCAAAGCCCTTGGGCCAAAAGACGTGATAGGCAAAGAAAGCCGCCAGGTTGACGATCACGCCCACGACTGCCGCCGTAATGCCGGTCAGCGGCGCGGTGAAGCGTAAATCACCATGAGTGGCTTCGACCAATGGACCGCCTGCCAGAATAAAAATGAAAGAGGGCAAAAAAGTAAAATAAGTCGCGATACAAGCGCCGGCTATGCCCGCCAATGCGACGTTAGGTCCGAAAACTTCGTGCGTCCAAGCGCCAACGAAGCCGACAAAGGCTACGATCATGATCAGCGGTCCGGGTGTGGTCTCGCCCAGGGCGAGGCCGTCGATCATTTGTGGTGCACTAAGCCATCGATAGTGTTCCACCGCGCTATCGAAGACGTAGGGCAGGACCGCATAGGCGCCGCCGAAGGTGAGCATCGCGGCCTTGGTGAAAAACCATCCCATATCGCGTAGGACTTCGACGCCGGGCAAGGCGAACAACAAAGCGATCGGCGCGCTCCATAAGAGCAAACCTACACCCACGCAGCACGCGAGTTTGCCTGCACTATAGTGAGTGTGCGGCAGCTGTTCGCCGTCACCGATCAGACTCGGTCCGTAATCTTTGTGCGTACCCGCATGACCGCCGATCGTAAAAGCGCCGGGTTTCAGGCGGCCGCCGATAAATCCGAACAGCGCCGCACAAACGATGATGAGCGGGAAGGGGAGATCGAATACGAAAATCGCAATGAATGCTGCCACGGCGATTGCCCAAAGCCATGCACTTTTGAGGGCCCGAGAACCGATCCGCCACGCCGCGAATAAAACAATCGCCGTGATCGCGGGTTTGATCCCGTACAGAAAGCCGGCAACGGTAGGCACATCGCCGAAGACGAGATAGACCCAAGTAAGGCCGATGAGCAGCACAAGCGACGGCAGCACGAAAAGCGCGCCGGCAATCACACCGCCCCAAGTCCGGTGCATGAGCCAGCCGATATACACGGCGAGCTGCGTTGCTTCCGGTCCGGGCAGCAGCATGCAGTAGTTCAGCGCATGCAGAAAACGCCGCTCGCTGATCCACCGCTTCCGCTCCACCAGATCGGTATGCATGATCGCGATCTGCCCCGTGGGTCCGCCGAAACTGATGAAACCGAGTTTCAGCCAATACCAAAACGCTTCGCGAAACGATACCGGGGCAGGACGGCTGAGTTTTTCTGACATGGCGCGCGACGATACGCGAAGGCCGACCTATTCGCCATCAAAGCGTGCGCAAGGTGAGCAAGTACTTGATACAACGGGAATCGCATGGGCTGTGCATTCTAAATTCGGCCGGGCACATGCCTTGCAGCAGGGCGGGGAAAATTCGTATGATCGGAAAACGGGCGATCCGATCATGCGATGGAAAGGGCTCCGAATAACTTCAGGAGCGACGCGCCCTGCTTTATCAAACAGTTCACATGGCACAGACTCATAAACGCGCCTGTACGGGGATTCAAGGCTTAGACGACGTTCTGCATGGCGGTTTGATTCGAGACCGGCTTTATCTTCTTGAGGGCATGCCCGGCTCGGGAAAAACAACCCTCGCATTTCAGTTCTTGCTTGAGGGCGCCAAACTGGGCGAACCCGTTCTTTACGTCACGCTCTCCGAAACCGAAGAAGAAATTCGCGATGTCGCCGATTCGCATGGTTGGTCGATGGATGGTGTGACCATTCGCGAGCTCGTGTCGACCCAGACCGGCCTGGAGGCTGAGCAGCAATACACCGTCTTTCACCCCTCCGAGGTCGAGTTAACGGAAACCACCAAAAAAATTCTGCAGGATGTGGAGCGGATCAATCCGACCCGCGTCGTGTTCGATTCGCTTTCGGAGTTGCGCCTGCTGGCGGCCGATCCATTGCGTTACCGGCGCCAGATTCTCGCATTCAAGCAGTATTTTTCCGGCCGCAAGTGCACGGTGCTCATGCTGGATGATCTGACCGGCACCGATCACGACTTGCAAGTGCAAAGCATTGCGCATGGCTCAATCATGCTTACGCACAATATTCCCGCGTTTGGCGGCGTACGCCGACGCATCAGTGTGACGAAGTATCGCGGCAGCGATTTTCGCGGGGGCTATCACGACTACGAGATCTACCGTGGCGGACTGCAAGTTTATCCGCGACTGGTGGCAGCCGAGCATCGACAAGAGTCGAGTCGCGACCGATTGAAGAGTCAGCTTCCCGAATTGGACACCTTGTTAGGCGGCGGGCTGGAGCGCGGTACCAGCACACTTATTCAAGGCGCGCCCGGCACGGGGAAATCAACCATCGCCGGGTTGTTCGTGGCACGCGCTGCCGAACGCGGGGAGCGTTCCACTCTGTTCATTTACGACGAAAGTAGCAACACACTTTTCAGTCGGATGAAAGGTCTAGGCGTCGATCTCAAAAAGCACGCGGATGCCGGCCTCGTCAAGGTGCAACAAATCGATCCGGCGGAATTTTCCCCCGGCCGTCTGGGCCAGGAAATCCGGCTCGCGGTCGAACGAGACAAGTCATGCATCGTCGTGATCGACAGCTTAAACGGCTATTTGCATTCTATGCCGGACGAACAATACCTTGTCACGCAGTTGCATGAGTTGCTCAGTTACCTTGGTCAGCAGGGCGTGGCGACGATACTCGTGGCGCCCCAACAAGGCATGATGGGCAGCCACATGACAAGCGTGGTGGACGTCAGTTATCTAGCCGACTCGGTCCTGTTATTGCGCTACTTCGAAGATGCCGGTGAAGTGAAGCAGGCGATATCGGCGGTCAAAATGCGCGGCGGCAACCACGAACGTAGTATTCGCGAATTTTCAATGCGCGAGAGCCGCATCAACGTGGGGCCGCCGCTTCATGACTATCACGGCGTGTTCACCGGTGTTCCGCATAAAAAGCCAAAAACGTGAACGCGTCTTTCCAGGATTCGGAGCGACGGGTACTCATCCTTGCACCGGTGGGCAAGGACGCCGCGTTAATGGGCGCCATGCTGAAAAAGGATGGCGTGCATTGCGTCGCCTGTCGTAATCATTTCCAGTTTGCCGACGAGATTAAACAAGGCGCAGCCGCCATCTTGCTCGCGGAGGAAGCCTTCATCGAGTTCGATAGCGAGCTGGTCGGGACGATCGCTACGCAACCGCCTTGGTCCGATCTCCCGGTTCTAATGTTGACGCGGCCCGGCGCCGATTCTCTCCCCGTGCGGCGCGCGTTGGACACTTTGGGCAACGTGACTTTGCTCGAACGGCCGGTGCGGGTCAGTGCGCTCAGCAGCGCAGTGCGCAGCGCACTTCGGGCGCGAGACCGTCAATATCAGGTGCGTGCCGCCCTCGAAGAACGCGAACTGGCCGACCAGCGGAAGGACCAGTTTCTCGCGACACTAGCGCATGAGCTGCGTAATCCTCTCGCGCCTTTGCGAAACTCGCTCGCGATTTTGCGTCTTGCCAATGCAGGCGCGGCGGAATCGCCGATTTGCGAAATGATGGAGCGACAAGTCAATCACATGGTTCGTCTAGTCGACGATTTGATGGAGGTGTCGCGTATCACGCGAGGCAAGATCGAATTGCGTAAAGAGAATATCGATCTTGGAGCGGTAATCAGTGCCGCCATCGAAACCAGCCGACCATTGATCGATGCAGCCAAGCACGATTTGCAAGTGGCGCTTCCCGAGGAACCGCTGTTTCTCGATGCCGACGCTGTCCGCCTTGCGCAAGTCTTCGCGAATCTACTGAACAACGCCGCGAAGTATACGGATCCAGGCGGCAAGATCCGCATCGAGGCTTCGCAGCAAGACGGATTCGCAGTGGTTTGCGTGAGTGACACCGGTATTGGCATCCCTCGCGATTCGCTTAACAAAGTTTTCGATATGTTCGCGCAAGTCGATTCGCGCGATAGTCGTGCGCAAAGCGGACTCGGTATCGGTTTGACCCTGGTGCGCAGCTTGGTCGAGATGCACGGCGGAACCGTGACGGCACAAAGCGAAGGCCGTGGGAAGGGCTGCCGCTTCGCTGTGCGTTTGCCGATCAGCGCAGTAGAGCGACGGTCGCGTACGGCGCCGTCGCTGCCAGCGAAGGAGGTCGATCCGCTGCAACGTATTCTGGTTGTGGACGACAACCGCGACGGCGCGGATTCTCTCGGCGCGTTGTTGCAAATGCTGGGCGGCGACGTGAAGGTCGTGTACGACGGCAAAAGCGCGCTGGAAACTTTCGTTGCATTTCATCCGGATGTAGTCGTGCTTGATCTGGGCATGCCGGAAATGGATGGCTACGAAGTCGCCCGCCGCATTCGCGAACGAGGCAAAAACGGCAGTACGCTGATCGCCTTAACGGGATGGGGCCAAGAGAAAGACCGCAATCTGACGCAGGCGGCCGGCTTTGATCATCACTTCATCAAGCCGGTCGACCTCGAAGCGATGCGGGCAGTGCTCGCATCGCTTTCTCACTGATTTCACCCTACGTCGTTGGCATGCGGCAAGAGCCGCATGCCTATGCTTATTTGTTCCTATTGTGGTGATCGCCGCGCTCGCCTAAGCTCGCCAGACTTGTACCGGTGCTACGTAGGCACTGGCGAGTAACTCATCCCTCCTTCGCGCGGTTAGTGTCTTGGATAGTCTTTCACTTGCCTTTGAACAAGCCTGGCTCCTCATTGCCAATGCGGACGCAGATTTGTGGCATATCGTCGCATTGAGTTTGAAAGTGAGTCTTAGCGCCGTGTTGATTGCCGCAGCGATTGGACTGCCGCTTGGTGCCGCAATCGCAGTAGCGCGGTTTCCGGGACGAAAGAGTGTCGTCGTGATCTTGAACGCGCTGATGGGTTTGCCCCCCGTTGTGGTGGGCCTACTCATTTATCTGATGCTCTCTCGCGCCGGCCCCTTAGGGGAATATGGGCTGCTCTTTACACCGACTGCCATGATCATTGCACAGGCAGTCTTGATCGCCCCGATCATCGCTGCGCTCTCTCGACAAATCATTGAAGATGCCTGGTCGGAATACCGCGAGCAATTGCGCTCGCTCGGCGCCGGCCCGCTGCGAGCCTCCGTCACGCTTTTATGGGATACACGCTTTTCTCTGCTCACGGCAGTGCTCGCAGGTTTTGGTCGTGCTGCCGCCGAAGTAGGGGCCGTCATGATCGTCGGCGGCAACATCGACGGCGTCACCCGGGTGATGACTACCGCCATCGCGTTGGAAACGAGTAAAGGAGATTTGCCGCTTGCATTGGGGCTTGGCCTCATTCTTCTCACGCTCGTTCTCACGCTCAACGCGTTAGCGTATGTCACGAAAGAAATGGCGCAGCGCCGCTATGGGTGAAAGCATTCTTCCGCTCGAGCTGAAACGCGTCGGATTCAGTGTTCGAGGGCGTGATCTACTCCGCGATATCTCACTTCGCTTTGAAGCGGGCGTGCGGACCGTTATTCTCGGGCCGAACGGCGCAGGCAAGAGCCTATTGATGCGCATTTGTCATGGGCTGCTTCAGCCGACGACCGGCCAGGTTCAATGGCAAGGCGATAACCCTCAAGCGAGGCAGGCCATGGTATTTCAACGGCCGGTGATGCTGCGCCGTTCGGCCCTGGCCAATGTCCAATACGCGTTGACGCTGCGCGGCGTGAAGGACCAAGCTACACGACGGGCCTTAGAAGCGTTGAAAGATGTTGGCCTTGAAGCGCTCGCCGCACGCCCTGCACGCGTCATGTCCGGCGGTGAGCAGCAGCGCCTGGCGCTCGCACGTGCCTGGGCCTTGCGGCCTGAAGTACTTTTTCTCGACGAGCCGACCGCGAATCTCGATCCCGGCGCGAGTGCTGAAGTGGAACGCATCATCCGGGCGATTGACGGGACCGGCACCAAGCTGATTATGAGCACGCATAACCTGGGACAGGCGCGTCGTCTCGCGGACGAGATTGTTTTTCTGCACGAAGGCCGGGTATTGGAAATTACGCCGGGGGATTTATTTTTTCACCATCCTCAAACTGCAGAAGCGTCCGCTTTCATAAAAGGAGAACTGCCGTGGATCTGATACGCAGGAAAATATTTAGGGCGTTGGTATTTGCGCTGGCATCAGTTACTGCGCCTGCCATGGCGCAACAGTTCATTACTGTCGCTTCGACGACTTCAACCGAGCAATCGGGCCTCTTCAAGCACATTCTGCCGATATTCACGGCCAAGACGGGGATCGACGTTCGGGTTGTCGCGCTTGGCACGGGGCAAGCACTCGATATGGCACGACGTGGCGATGCAGATGTCGTGTTCGTTCACGCCAAAGCGGCAGAGGAAAAATTCGTCAATGAAGGTTTTGGCGTCAGGCGGTATCCCGTGATGTACAACGATTTCGTTATCGTTGGCCCCCAGAACGATCCGGCCAAGGTGGCCGGCATGAAGGGCGCCGTCGAGGCGCTAAAAAAGATTAAGGCGGCGAGTGTTCCCTTCGTGTCGCGGGGCGATAGGAGCGGCACACATATCGCCGAACTCTCGCTTTGGAAGGCCGCCGGCATCGATATCGATGAGGCAAAAGGAGGGTGGTATCGCGAAACTGGACAAGGCATGGGTCCGGCGCTCAATACAGCATCATCGATGAATGCCTACCTGCTTGCTGATCGCGGCACGTGGCTATCATTCAAGAATCGTGGCGATCTAAGGGTGTTGGTGGAAGGTGATCAGCGTTTGTTCAACCAATACGGCGTGATACTCGTCAGCCCGGCAGAATTCCCTCATGTCAAAGTGCAGCCTGCGCAACGCTTCATTCAATGGCTGGTTTCTGACGAGGGCCAGGAGGCGATCGCGGCTTATAAGATCGATGGCCAGCAATTGTTTTTCCCCAATGCCGGTCAGCAGGGCGTGTAGAACCAAGCGAGAAAGACCATGCAATACCTATGCTGCTTCCTTGTCTGGCTGCTATTCAGTGTCGTCGCGACGGCTCAAGAAGCCACCATTGCCGCCGCCTCCGACCTTAAATTCGCGCTGGATGAGGTCGCCAAAGCATATGCGGCGCAGACGGGCCGCAGCGTTCGCATCAGTTACGGCTCCTCCGGAAATTTTGTCGCGCAAATCGCACAGGGCGCGCCTTACGATCTATTCCTCTCCGCTGACGAGTCCTACGTAACCGAACTCTCGAAACGCGGCCTGACGGTGGATGAAGGTGTGCTTTATGCGGTAGGTCATGTCGTGCTCTTCGTCCCGAAAGATTCGCCCGTCAAAGCGGATGCCGGTTTACAAGATCTGCGCGTCGCGATTGCGGATGGCCGCCTGAAAAAGCTAGCTATCGCCAATCCTGAATTTGCACCCTATGGCCGCGCGGCACGCGAAGTCCTGCAAAGGACCAAGCTCTGGGATGCCGTAAGAGATAAGCTTGTGTTCGGCGAGAACGTTTCCCAGGCCGCACAGTTCGCTGCAAGTGGTTCAGCGCAAGCGGGCATCTTCGCGTTGTCGCTGGCGATGTCGCCGAATTTCTCGAATGCGGGCGCATATGTCATATTAGCGCCCGAATGGCACGCGCCTTTGCGGCAACGAATGGTGTTGCTCGAGCGCGGGGCCGACAAGGCGCGCGCTTTCTACGACTACATGCAACAACCGGCGGCGCGCGCCATCTTAAGCCGCTACGGTTTTGCCTTGCCTGGAGATTAGTAATTGGATTGGAGCGCACTCAAGCTTTCGCTTTGTCTTGCGCTCGCGACCAGTCTCATTCTGCTGCCCTTCGGTGCGCCGCTCGCCCGTTTGCTCGCTTGGTCCGATTTCAAAGGCAAATGGATCGCCGAGGCAGCGCTCGCTTTGCCTCTCGTGCTGCCGCCCACAGTGCTCGGCTATTACTTGCTCGTCGCGCTTGGGACCGGTTCGCCGCTTGGCGCCTTCTATGAAAGCGTCACCGGGCACCCGCTTGCATTTTCTTTCGAAGGACTGGTATTCGCATCGGTGTTGGTCAACATTCCTTTCGCGCTGATTCCCATGCAACGCGCGTTCGAAGCCATCCCGCTCGAAGTGCATCAGGCAGCGAAGGTCTGCGGCATGCCCCCGTTGCAGGCTTTCTTCAGGGTGGAATTGCCGCTCGCATGGCCGGGCGTACTCTCGGGTTTCATCATGACGGCGGCGCACACTGTCGGCGAGTTTGGCGTTGTACTCATGGTGGGCGGGAACATCCCGGGCGAAACGAAAACCGTGGCGATCGCCATCTATGATCGTGTGCAAGCTTTCGATATGCAGGCGGCGGGCTGGATGTCCGCCACCTTGCTCGTCTTATCGCTGCTTGCGCTCGCTTTGACAACGCGCCTTGGTCGCAGAGTGGCGCGCTGATGCTGGCGGTCGTTCTCCACCAAAAACGTCCGATCACGCTCGATGTCGATTTGCGTTGCGACCAGGGCGAACTGCTCGCGCTTGTCGGCCCATCCGGTTCCGGTAAATCGACCGTGCTTAAAATCATCGCCGGCTTGCTGCGCGGTGATGTGGGCAGTGTCCGGATCGATGGGGAGACTTGGTTCGATTCCGAGAAAAAGATCAATGTGCCCGTGCACGAACGGTCGGTCGGGTATGTATTTCAGAGTTACGCGCTTTTTCCACACATGACGGTGCTGGAAAACCTCATGGCGGCAGGTGGGAGTGAAGCCCGTGCACGCCATTGGATCGAAGCCGTCCGTATGAAGGGCTTGGAACATCAACGCCCGCATCAACTGTCCGGCGGCCAGCAACAACGAGCAGCACTCGCACGCGCGCTGGTGCGCGAACCGAAACTCTTGTTGCTCGACGAACCCTTTTCTGCGGTGGATCAATTGACGAGGGATCGCCTCTACGAGGAACTCGCCGAACTGCGCCGCCGGCTGAATATCCCCGTCATTTTCGTTACGCATTCGCTGACGGAAGCTCAGCTGCTGGCGGACCGTATGGTGGTGCTACATCGGGGCCGCACGCTGCAAAGCGGCACGCCCGAGGAAGTGTTTCGTGCACCGGCTACACCCGATATTGCTCGGTTGGTGGCGCATAAAAATTTGCTGGAAGCGCAGGTGATCGCAGCGGATCAAACGCTTACCTTGCTCGATTGGCGCGGTTTAAGATTGAATGCGCCGCCGGGCGCCTTTACATCGGGGGAGAAGGTAGCCTGGCTGATTCCTGCGTTGGACGTGCGGATGAACGGCCCCGACGAGGCGCCGGCGCACGTGGACAATCGTTTTGAGGCACAGATTGAAAGCGTCGTTCCTCTGGGCGATCAGGCGACGGTTCGCATCCGGATGCCGAACGGCGAATGTCTAACGCTAAGTGCCGCCGCGCACATTGTCCGCAAACGGCAACTCGCCGCAGGTCGATCGATCGGCGTGTCCCTCCTTCCTGCCAGCATCCATCTCATGCCTCACGAGCCGCATTAGGGATCCGCGAGCAGCGCAGAGTGACATATTGAACGGCGGTCGGCGGGTTTTCTCGCAGCCGTGCTCTTCTTGCCGCTTTGCCGGCCGATATACATGGTTGAAGCCCACAGTTGCCTTTGCAACAAAAGGTCGCAGCCATGAAAAAAACCCTTTCCAGCGCCCGCTCGCTGATACGCAGTCTCGCGCTCAGCGCAGCGCTGACGATGGTGACAACGGTGACAACAGGCATCGGTGCGGTACATGCTGCCACGCCGATTTTCGTCCTGCATTCCTACTCGCAGGAATACCCGTGGACGGCTGGGCAGAACGAAGGCTTCGTCAAGGCAATGAATGAGGCGGATCTTTCGATCGAGCCGGTGCTCAGCACCGAGTATTTGGATACGAAGCGACGCTCCTACGATCCAGCCTTCGCGCGGGCGATGGCCGATCACCTTCGCGTCAAGTATGCGGGTTACCAGCCCGCAGCGATCTATGTCAGCGACGACAACGCGCTGCTATTCGCCCGAGACTATCTTCGAGATATCTTTCCTGGCGCGCCGGTTTTCTTTTCCGGGGTAAACGACTACGGCATGCGCGGTACGCTCGACCCACGCTATTTCACAGGCGTGTTCGAGAAAAAAGAGGTGCGCCCAAACTTGGAATGGCTGTTGCGTTTCGACCCGAAACTGCGCGATCTGGTCTTTGTCGGCGACGGGAGCAACACAGACAAGGCCATCGAAACGGAGGCACGCAAAGACTTGAGCGCCTTTCCTCAAATCCGCGCACGTTTCATCGGTGAAAAGCGCATCGACAGGATTATCGCCGCATTGAAAGAAGACAAGGCCGAATACGTCGTGCTGACGACACTCGGTGGTGTGACCGATGCCGAGGGCAGACTGCAACCGCTAGCGCATACCTTGCGTATGTTGCGCGAAGCGGGCAGACGGATGGTCAGCATGGAAGACGGCTACGTGATGCAAGGCGTAATGGGTGGCTATGTCACGCGCGGGCCGGAGCAAGGCGCGGGCGCCGCACATCTTTTACTGCAATATCTCAATGGCAGGCTGGTGAACGATTTGCCCGCGGTGCTGAAAAGCCCGAATGCTCATCTTTTCGACGACGCCGTTCTTGAGGCGCACGATATGGAGCTGCCGGCGGCCATCGCCGCTCACGCAACACTCTTGAATCCGCGCGTACGTTTCGTGGATACCCACCGCACTTTTATTTTAGCGACGCTGTATTTTCTCGCCGCGGCGTTATTCATCGTGCTTTTAAGCGGCTTTTTTGTCGTATCCCGCAAAAATCGCCAGCTACTTGCGGCGCGTGAAGAGGCCGACTTCGCGAATCAAGCGAAGAGCCATTTCCTCGCCAATATGAGCCATGAGATTCGCACGCCGCTCACATCCATCATCGGCTTCGCCGATTTGCTCATGCACGACAAGCTCGATGGTTCGCAACGCGCCGAGGCGCTCCCTTCCATTCTTCGCAACGGTCATCATCTATTGGAGCTCATCAACAACATCCTCGATCTCGCGAAAATCGAAAACGGCAGCGTCACGCTGGAAAAGCTTCCCCTCAAGACAGGACATCTATTGCGCGAATTGGGCGCTTTGGCGGACGTACGCGCCAAAGCCAAGTCGGTGAAATTCGAAATCGTACCGGAGCTTCCGCTGCCGGCGGGTTTTGTTTCCGATCCGGTGCGCCTCAAGCAAATTCTGGTCAATTTCCTTAGCAATGCAATTAAGTTCACCCCGAAAGGCAAGGTGGAGCTACGCGTCGCGTACAGCGCGCAACCGCCGACACTTATTTTCGCCGTAAAGGACAGTGGCATCGGCATGACGCCCGAACAAGTCGGCCGACTGTTTCAGCGCTTTGTCCAGGCGGACATTTCCACGACGCGGCGCTTTGGGGGTACGGGTCTCGGCTTGCATCTGTGCCAACAACTAGCGCAATTGATGGGTGGACGCATCGAGGTGCGCAGCGAGCTGCGCAAAGGCAGTTGTTTCACACTGCATTTACCGTTGGAGCAAGTGCCCGAGACAATGATCGAGGACGCGGGTGCATTGCGTTTGGAAAACCTAGTCGATATGCTCCCTGCGTTCGAGGTACCGGTATTGTCGGGACGTGTGTTGCTCGCAGAAGACGGGCTGGACAATCAACGCCTCATTTCGGCCTATCTGCGGCAGGCCGGAGTTGAAGTGACCGTGGTCGCTAACGGTCGTCATGCGGTTGAGGCGGCGCTCAGCGAGGATTTTGACTTGGTGCTTATGGATATCCAGATGCCCGAAATGGATGGGGTGACAGCCACAGAAACCCTGCGCGGCGTCGGCTTTAGCCGCCCGATTGTTGCGCTGACGGCGAACATCATGAAGTCAGAAGTGCAGCACTATCTCGAAATCGGCTGCCAAGAAGTACTGTCCAAGCCGATCGAACGCGCCAAGTTCTACAGTGCTCTAGCGCAATTGCTCAAAGGTGGGAGCGAACGGCGCCAAGCGCCTGTGGTCAAAGAAGACCCAACGCTCGCCATCGCGTTTCGTGCGGGACTGCCTGCACAAGTCGAGACCATCGATCGGGCGCTGGTCGAAAAGAATTGGGCGCGGTTGCGTCAGCAGGCGCATCTACTCAAAGGCACGGCGGGTTCCTTCGGTTTTCCGGTGATTACGGAAATCGCGGGGCGGCTTGAGGGCGCTGCGGCCGATTCGGATGTCGAGCACGCCACCGCGCTTTGCGACAGCTTACGCGGGCAAGTGCAGGCAGCACTCGGAGAGGCAGCATGAACGAAACGCAGTCCGGCCAGAGCAACACAACCCGGGTCCTGATTGTCGATGACGATCAAACGAATCGCGAGCTCTTGCGCAATATGCTGCGGCAGCTCACCACTGCGGAGCTGCATGTCGCCAACGACGGCCGCGCCGGCCTTGAACTCTTTCGGGAGTTTTTGCCGAAGATGGTGTTTCTCGATATCGATATGCCGGAATTGGACGGCTTTGCCCTGCTCGACCAGATTCATGCGATGGACAATAGCGTTTTCGTCGTGATGGTGTCCGGGCATGGCCAAGTCGAAGCGGTGCAAAAGGCGACAAGCCAAGGCGCCAAGGGCTATATTGTTAAACCCTATAGCGCCCAGCGCGTATTCGACGCCGTGCACCGCTATGTGAGCGAAACCAACGATCACGGTTTTCTGCGCAATCCTTAGTCCTCTCGCTCTATTTCAAAGAACGTTGTCGGTGCCCCGATCGATGCCGTATCAATATTCACCCGGAATGCGCCATTCAAGCGTTCTACCGGAATCGTTTGAAAGCTATTGCCCTGTTGGCGTCGATCGCCGTTTAGATGGAGCGGGTACACCTTATAGCTCTTCTCCGGATCGAGCCGCAGCACAGCCTGTAATGAAATCGTTTCAAGCCGCACGGGCAGCTCGCCCAAGTCCACGAGCACCGAGCGATTTTCGTCGCTGAACTGCGCGTCGGAATTCAACGCATCGGTCGCGACGATCATCAGTAGCCGTTTGCTCGCGGAAAGCGAATTGCCGTTGCCATTGGCGTCCGGCTTGTCGATGGAACTCAAGGACACGAGCGCGTCCGTGTCGACGTTTTCCACGACCAGTCGATCCTCCGGCTTTGCTTGGGGCAGCCGGCCCGCCTGAAAGACGTGCGCTTCGGTCCTGGGTGTGCGAACACTCATCTGATATACGGCTTGAGGTGACAGCGGGTTTTCGATATGGGTCACGAGCTGGCCCGTGTCGCTGACGTAGTGCTCGGTACCGACCCCGGCTTGCAGCGTCATATAGCTGGGATTGTTTTTCACGGCCGCTTGCCATTTGCCGAAATGCGCCTGCCAAGGTCCGTCCTGATCTGGTCCCGGCGGACCGATGAGACTCGGCGACGGCGTGAAGCTGTACTTCTGTGGTGTCGGCTCTTTCGCGAAGGTGCGCTTGACCGCAATCTTTGAAAGAAAAGCCAGACGCCCGAGACTGCTTGGCATCGCCTGATTCAGGCTCGATTGATCGTGCAGAAAGCGATCGCTGTAATTGATCGTGAAGGTATTGGGAGAAGGAGTTACATCGCCCCGGCGGAACAACAGTGCAGCGAGTGTTTCGCCGGCACGGCCGATTGGGTCCATGCCGATGGAGAAAGGATAGATCCGGTTGGTACGGGGTACATTTTGAATGCCTTCATATTTCAATGTGACCGGGTTCGAATAGCGGCATAAGCCGTCCCAGTCCTGAAAAGCGGCATAAGCAGGAGCCGCGATTCCGGCCTCACGGCGCCATTTGTTCCAGTAGGGAATATCGTATTCGTCGACGAAGAAGGGCTTGCCGGTATAGCGATGCGTCGCGAAGTTCTGTAGATAGGTCAGGGAATCGGAGAAGGAGCTGTTGTTCAAACTTTTAGTCGGCCGCGCTTCCGCGTCGTGATAACCATGCAGATGGACCGCATGCAGATAATTGCGGGAGGCGACCGTTTGTACAACCTTGCCATTGTTGTAGGCGCTGAGCAGCAGTTCGGGCGATGCGCGAGTCTGTATGTATTCGCGCATCCATTTCTGCGTGCGTTTTTCCTTATAGCTGAAGAATTCCGGCACGATCGCCGCGTTCGGCGACAGCGGATCGGTGACTGCGGGAATTTCCTCCCGCGTCAGTGCGACAGGCGGTGTGCGTTTGGTTGCCGCCCAAGCGATGAGTTCGTCCTTCAGTTGGTCGGGTAACTGATCTCCCGGAAGCCGACGAATGTTGTAGACCAGGTTAAGCTCGTTGAGAAGCGTGACCGAAGCAAGCGCCGGGTCGTGCAATATGCTGCCTGCGGGGCCGGCGCCGTCGTAATCTTGATCGTACAGGCGTTCAATGATTTCCTTCCAATGGTCCTGATACTGATGAAGATAGTGCACATAAAGCTTGGTGCGAAAATCCGTTCTTTCCGCGCGATTGCTGCCGACTAATCCCCAGGCGGCCGTGTCGTCCGTCACCATGTCCAGCATCCAGTGGATGCCGTTGGCTTTCAGCACGCGCAAGAAATCATAAAAGCGCGCTCGCTTCACGGGATCGAAAGCGAGGTCGTTGTCTTTGTTTTTGTCCACGCCTTCCATCAGCATCGCGTCGACATGATGTAGGCGCGCAATGTTGTATCCATGCAGGCGTAGTTGCAGCGCGATGCGTTCTGCCGTTGCCGTGTCGGGAATCTCGCCCCAAGGCCCGGCAAAGTTCATCGCGGCACAAAGAAAGCGATGTGGCGTCACGCCATCCAAGCTCAGGCGACCGGTAGCTGTTACTTTGACGCGCTTATGCGCCGGGTTGTTGATGTCGAGGTTTACCGGACCGAAAAGTTCGGAAAAATCGAGTGCGTTGCCGGGAGAGATTTCAAGATTGGTGTCTTGCACATCCGCCCACTGCCCGGCGGCAAGTGCCGTTCCGGTGCAGAAAAACGCGGCGCTTAAGACGCAGTACATCAGCAGGCGGTTCAAAGCATGCGGTGGCGAGAACAGTGCAGTCATGGCTAGCTCCCTGAAAATGTGTTGTATGTATGTTTATTGTTGTGCGGGCAGCAGCCTACGCTTCGATCGGCAAGTGAACAACAACTGCATCAGATTATTTAAGCGCTCGCAGCAGGGAATGGCGCTTGCTCGTCTTAAAGCCCTTTCATGGAGCCGCCATGCAAGCCACTGCCTCCTCGTCGCCCTCCTTTACGCGCAGTTTTGACTGGGGCGCCTATGCGCTGGGAATTGCGCTGGGGGGATTTTTCGACGGCATTCTTTTGCATCAGCTGCTGCAGTGGCATCACCTGCTCTCCGCTGTGGATACCGGTATCTTCAGCGACCTGCGTGGGCAGGTCCTCGCCGACGGCTTATTTCACGCGCTGATGTATCTTGTAGCAGTGGGCGCGCTGTGGGCATTGCTGCGCACCCGCGCTCAGATGGCTCAGCCCAGTGCAAACCGGCGTCTAACGGCAGGCCTGCTTATCGGCTTTGGTATATGGCATGTGCTGGACGCGGTCCTTTCGCATTGGCTGCTCGGCATCCACCGCATTCGCGTCGATGTCGCAAATCCGCTGCCTTGGGATATTGCATGGGTGCTAGTGTTTGGCCTCGTGCCGATCGTCATCGGACTATCCATGCGAAAGCGTGCCGAAAGCACCCCGCCCGATCATGGCGCCGGCGTCTCTTCTGTCACTCTGAGCATATTGCTGGCATTGACCATCACCGCCGGCCTCGTTTCAGCGCGGCCCATGCCTGACACCGGGACGGGGGGCGCCGGATTGGTGACCGTCGTTCTTCGTCCCGACGTCGGTCCCGCGCAGTGGTTGAATACGTTGAAGGACGATAGCCGCATCGTCTGGAGCGATCCCGCCGGCGGCGTATGGGTCTTGCAGCCCGGCACTGGCAGCGGAGCGCTCGATTTTTATCGGCACGGCGCGCTATATGTCAGCGGCAGCCTATTTCCCGCCGGTTGTTTCGGCTGGTTGAAAGCCGCATAGCGAATAGCCTCCATCAACGGGATCGCGGTATTCTCCGGTCTCACGGCATCTGCGCCGACAAAGAAGAATGAATCTCCGCCATCTTTCCTATCTGATCGCCTTGGCGCGCGAAGGCCACTTTGGCCGCGCAGCCGAATCGGTACATGTCACTCAGCCGGCGCTTTCCGCGGCCATCAATCAATTGGAAGAAGAACTCGCCGTGCCGCTCGTTACCCGCACGCGGCAAGGGTTTGAAGGCTTCACCGCCGAAGGCCGCGAAGTGCTTGCCTGGGCACAGCGCATCCAAGCTGATGTCGAATCGCTGAAGCAGACGCTGGGCGAAATGAAAGGGCAGTTGAAAGGTCATCTGCGCCTGGGCGTTATTCCAACGGCCGAACCGATCATCGCGACGCTCACGCGGGCGCTACACGATCAGCATCCCAATATCACGGTCACGGTGCTGTCCATGACCTCGCAAGAGATCGAACGCGGCCTGGAAGATCTTTCCTTGGAGGCGGGCGTCGCCTACCTCGAAGATAAGCGCATGGAAAACTTACGCGGGATGCAGCTGTATCTCGAGCGCTATGTCGTTATCGGCGCAGCGGCGATGCTCGGTAAGGGAAAATCCATTGCCTGGGCGGAAGCCGCCAAACTCCCGCTTTGTTTACTCAGCCGCGATATGCACAATCGCGCGCTGATTGATGAGCACTTCGCCGCGGCGGGCGTCGTGCCATCGGTCGTTGCCGAGACGAATACTTTAATGGGTGTGCTGAGCCATGTGCGGTCCGGCGCGTGGTGCGGTGTGTTGCCCAGAACGGTACTCGGGCTTCTCGATAAGAGCGGAGACCTGCGATGCGTCGCCCTCAGAGAACCCGATGTCGTGCATCCGGTTGGATTGCTTTACGCGCCGAGGAAACCCTTATCGCCATTGATACAGGCGCTGGTGGAAGCGACGAAGCGGGCAAGCTTTGCGGAAGCGGTTTGAGACACCCGATACCGTTATCTGAAATGCGCGCCGGAATTTCAGGCCGGCGTCTTAGGTTCCGGAGTGTCGCATCGTCGTTGGCGAAGCGCTTTCACGAAAGCTTGGTTAGGCAATCGCATCGCTAAAGCGAAAGCCTGATAGGGCTTTCCGATCACCCCCGGTCTTTTTCTCATTTGATCCCGTTTTCTTCCCCGCGCATCCTTCGTTCATCAACGGAGGACGCCATGAGCAATCTCTCGCAACCCGATAGCAAACTTCTCATCGATGGCCGCTGGATCGACGCGGAAGCAAAACATCGATTTCCCGTAATCAATCCCGCTACCGAGGAATTGATTTCCATGGTGGCGGAGGCGCGCGCCCCGGACGTGGATGCCGCAGTGCTTGCCGCACACCGCGCTTTGCATGCAGGGCCTTGGAGTCGCATGAGCGGCGCCGAGCGTGGCCGCATCCTTAACAAGCTTGCGGACCTGATCGAAGCGCAGGGCGAAGACCTCGTTATTCTCGAAAGCCTTAACGCCGGTAAGCCGCTGAATGCGACGCGTCGTCAAGATGTTGCCGCCGCCATTGATACGCTGCGCTACTACGCCGGTTGGGCGGACAAGATCTCGGGCGACATCGTGCCCACGCGCGGTGATGCGCTGACCTATGTCGAACGCGTTCCGGTAGGTGTGGTTGGCGCTATCGTGCCCTGGAATTTCCCATTGATGAATGCCGTGTGGAAAATCGCGCCCGCCTTGGCTTGCGGAAATACTGTGGTGTTGAAGCCTGCGGAGTTGACGCCGCTATCCGCGCTCAAGCTGGGTGAGTTGGCGCTCCAAGCCGGTCTGCCAGCGGGCGTGCTCAATGTCGTGCCGGGCTTTGGTGCGATCGCAGGTCAGGCCTTGGTGGACCACCCGCTCGTGAATAAGATTTCCTTTACCGGTTCGCCCGCTGTCGGTAAGCACATCATGGCGAGTGCGTCCAAGCACGCCAAACACGTCACGCTTGAGCTCGGCGGAAAATCGCCGAATGTGGTGTTCGACGATGCAGACCTCGATCTTGCTGTACGCGCTTCAAGCTCCGGTATTTTCTTCAACGCGGGGCAGGTGTGCTCGGCCGGTTCGCGGATCCTCGTACAGCGTGGCGTGTATGAGCGTTTTGTCGAAGCCTTTGCGAAACGCGCACAAGCTATTCGCATGGGCGACCCCTTTGATGCGCAGACGAATATGGGCCCGGTAATTTCGAAGGCGCAACAGCAAAAAATTCTGGGTTACATCGAATCGGGCAAGCTTGAAGGGGCGAGGCTCGTACAGGGCGGCGCGGCAGGTATCGAGCGCGGGTTCTATGTGCAGCCCACCGTCTTCGCCGATGTGAGCAATGAGATGAGCATCGCGCGCGAAGAAATCTTCGGCCCTGTCGCGGCAGTCATTCCTTTCGATAGCGAGGAAGAGGGCGTTCGCATCGCGAATGACAGTCCGTTCAGCTTGGCTGCCGCCTTGTGGACGCGAGACGTTGGCCGCGCGCACCGTGTCGCGAAAGGTCTGCGTGCCGGCACGGTGTGGATCAACACCTACGGTCATACCGATGCGCGCTTGCCCTGGGGCGGATTGGGCGGCGACTCGGGCGTGGGCCGCGATCTTGGCCGCGCGGCGATCGACAACTACACCGAGCAGAAAACGATCTGGCTGAACTTGGCGGCCTGAGACGACGAAGAGGCGTTCAGTCCATCGGACGCCTCTGCGCTGCGGTGTTTTAAGTGCTGAAATCAAGGCGCGGTTATCTGGATGTCTTATACTGGGTCATCGGCGCCGCTGTTACGCGCTTTCGCTGTTCTCTACATGCTGAACAAGAAATCTTCTCTTGTTTGCGGTCTCGGCATCTTCATCCTGCTCTTAGGCGGTTGCATCGCCGTCGGCTGGTTGATGCAAATCCAAAATGTCGTTCTCCCGGTTCCTGCTTGGGGGTGGATGGCGCTTCCACCCGCGATTTTCTTTTTTCTGGCGGGGTGCTGGCTGGTCGCGAAACATGGTTTCAACTTGGAATCGCGCTGGCTTGACGGCGCCGTAGGCGGAATCATTCTGGTCTGGGCCGCCGCCACCTTGATCGAGCATGTTTCCGGGATCGATTTAGGTGTCGATCTTGGGCATCTGCAAACGTGGTTGCAGGCGCCAGATGCCGGAGCCTCTCATCGCATGGCGCCAAACACCTGTCTTGCTTTCATACTTGTCGGGTCGCTGATCGCCTTCGCTTCCCGCTTGTCTCAAACGAGAAGGATGCTGTGGCGGCACGCGGCCGTGTATGCACTCCTCGGCCTGGCATTAGCGGGGCTATTGGGCTACGTGCTGCAACTCGAATGGCTCTACTGGTGGTTCAGCGCTTCAAGGATGGTTGTGCCGACGGCGGTGGGATTGCTCGCCCTTGGCGTTGCGCTGTGGCTTCACATACATAGACCGCGCGAGCTGAATGCCGCAGGCGAGATTACGCTTTTCAGCATCGTGACCTTGCTTGCGGTGGCGGCCGTCTCCGGGTTGACGGGCTTCGCAGTGTTGAAAAGCGCGATGGAAGGCAGTTTGGCCCATGATCTGAGCCACACGGCAAGACTGCGAGCCGAGCTTTTCGAGACAACCTTGCTCAAAGCGCTCAAAACCAGCCGAACGGCCGCCTCGTTCCCTGTCCTGCTTAACAACGTGCAGCGTTTGAATGAGGTGCCGCAGGATGGTGCCGCACAACGCACACTATTCGAGATCGGTAATAGTTTTCTGCATTTTGGTCTGTCGTCTTTGCAGATATACGACCGCAATGGCGGGCTTGTCGCCCAATTTGGTCGCTCTGTTGGAGCAGAGCAGCTAAGCGTCGCCGTGAACCTCGACGGCACACCGGCACAGTTGTTGTGGTCCGATGGTTTCGTGCTGCGTACGCGAATCCCGCTGTTAAAGCGCGGTGAGGCGATGGGCCATCTCATCAGCGAAGAACGGCTGCCGGTGTTGGACTGGGTATTCTTCAGAGCGGAGGCGATGGGTAAGAGCGGCGAATTTAAAGTATGTGGACGCCGCGAAGACAGGCTCGATTGTTTTCCCAGTAGGCTGGTGCCGCAGGTGCACTTTTTTCCTTTCTGGGGTGAGAAAGGCGAGCCTTCTTATCCTGTTGCCCGTGCCATCCTCGGGCAAAGCGGTGAGACCAAAGTCCGCGACTTCCGCAACGTCCGTGTGTTTGCCTCGTATACGCCTATAGGCAATACGAGCTTGGGGCTTGTGGCGAAGATGGATAGCACGGAAATCTACGCGCCGTTGCAAGACCGGCTCGGGGCGTTGATAGCCTTTCCGCTGACGCTCCTCGTGGTGGCCGTCTATTTGGTGCGTGTGCGCATTGGTCCGCTTGCCGAACGTCTTGTTCGTTCCGAGCAAGAATGGAAGCTGCGCGAAAAACTGATGCTGGAGCTGGCCGACGCCGTGCCGTCATGGGTCGCTTACGTGGACAGTAAGGAGCGCTACCGTTATTGCAACGCGCCCTATTTGCAGGCCTTGGGTTTACGGCAAGACGAAATACAAATGAGAACACTCTCTGATGTTCTTGGGCCGGAGATATACAGTTTGGTCAAGCCCTATGTGGACCGCGTCCTTCAAGGCGAGATTGTTTCTTTTGAGCGGCCGATCCATACCGCAGCAGGTGATCGCACTGCAGAGGCGCGCTACGTTCCGGACGTTACCGCCGAGGGCAGGGTGCGCGGTTTCTACTTGATGTTGTGGGATATCACGGAGCGCCGCAGGACCGAAGCGCAGCTGCGCAGGCAGGTCAGTATCGATAATCTGACAGGCTTGCTTAACCGCGCCGCCTTGCTTGAAGTGTTGGAAGCGACGCTAGAAAGCTCACGAGCGGACGGCGGTTCCTTTGCGCTGTTGTTTCTCGATGTTGACCGGTTCAAGCAGATCAACGATACCCGCGGTCACGCAATCGGCGATGAAGTGCTGATCGAGTTTGGCAGGCGATTGAAAGACACCTTGCGCGCGACCGATATAGTTGCGCGATTCGGCGGCGATGAATTCGTGGCGCTTTTGCCCAAAGTGCCCAACATCGATGTGGCTCAACGCGTCGGACAGGCGATCATCGATGCGATCGCCAAGCCGATGGCGATCGCTGATGGCGACGCGGTCCGAACTTCGACGAGTGTTGGCATTGCGTATATCACCCGCTTCGACATGGCCGTGAAGGATTTGTTGAATGTCGCGGATGAAGCGCTCTATGACGCCAAGGGCGCGGGACGAAATCGATATATATTGAAACTGGTTGATTAAACTACAGACTACAGCCACTTCGCTTTGCGAAAACGCATAAACAAATATCCGTCGATCAACGCCATGGTCGCGAGAGAAAACGGATAACCGAAGCGCCAATCGAGTTCGGGCATATGCGCAAAGTTCATCCCGTATATGCCGGCAATCATCGTGGGGACGGCGACAAGCGCGGCATAAGCCGCGAGCCGTTTCGTCACTTCGTTATCCTGGATCGCAAGCATGGAAAGATTGACCTGAATAGCGGTGGTCAACATCTCACGCGCGCTTTCGATGGATTGATTCAGGCGCGCTAAATGATCGTAGACGTCGCTGAAATAATCGCGCAGACCCGTGCACAGATAAGGCACTCGTCCACCGAACAGTTTTCCGGTCGCTTCCTGTAGAGGCCCGACAGCATGCTTGAGCTGCATCAGTTTCTGTTTCAAGGCATACAACGATTCGATACTGTCGCGCGGGTCATGGTCTTCTTGATTGGCAAACAGCCCTTGTTCGATGCCTTCCAGTTCCGTTTCCAAGGCGTCAAGCACCGGGAAATAGCGATCGACGACCGCGTCCATCAGCGCGTAGAGCACATAGCCCGGCCCGTTTTTCAGCAAAGCCGGTTCGCGCTCGGTGCGCTTGCGCACGTCGACGAACCCGCGTTCGGAACGGCTACGGACCGAGACAACGTACTTCGGCCCCACGAAAACGTCTACTTCACCGCGCACCAGTTCGCCGTCGACGTAATCGATCATATGCAGTACGACAAACAATGATTCGCCGTATTCGTCGATCTTGGGTCGTTGGTGACCGTGGTGGGCGTCTTCCACAGCGAGGGGGTGAAGATCGAAAACCGCCTGGATATCGGCTAATTCCTGCGAATCCGGGTCCTTCAGGGCAACCCAGACGAACGAGTCCTTCCGACTCATGTACTGGGGAATCTCGTTGATGCTTAGATCCGCCAGCTTGCGGCCGTCCTGATAAGCGACGCAGTTAATAATCAAAACACGCTCTCCGTCAATCGAAGTTGCGGCACTCTACTCTGGCAATTGCGCTGCGCCAAGGTCACAACTTGACGGCGGTCAGCCTTTCCCGGGTAGGGGCCTGTTAAAATCGACAAATGAAAATCTTCGGCTTCGCCGGCTGGTCAGGCAGCGGTAAAACGACCCTTATCGAACAACTCATTCCGCGCTTCGTTCAGGCCGGCCTGAGAGTCTCGCTGATCAAGCACGCACACCATAACTTCGATGTCGACCAACCAGGCAAGGATTCCTACCGCCATCGAGAGGCCGGCGCGCAAGAAGTGCTCGTTTCCTCGGCCAAGCGCTGGGTGCTCATGCACGAACTGCGCGATGAGGACGAGCCGCGTCTTGACGAAATGATCGCGCGCGTGGCCCCTTGCGACCTGCTGCTGATCGAGGGCTATAAAAAATATCCGCTCCCCAAACTGGAAGTTTTTCGTACGGGCAACAACAAAGCCTTTCTTCACCCGGAAGACCCGCACATTGTCGGTATCGCAAGCGATGTGCCGGTGCAAACGAAACTGCCGCAATTTGATCTAAACGATTACGACGGGGTTGCGGCTTTCATCATGCAACATAACGGTTTACAGCGCGGTTAATGAACGCCAACCTCCTGACCGTCGATGACGCCTTGGCGCGCTTGCTCCAAGGCGTTATTCCCGTCCGCGAGCAGGAGAGCGTCGCAACGCTCGACGCATTGGGCCGTGTCCTGGCCGTATCTCAGCGGTCAACGATCGATGTGCCGCCAATGGACAACAGCGCGATGGATGGTTATGCCGTACGCGTAGTGGATTGTGCGGGCGGTGCCAAACTTAGAATCTCCCAACGTATTGCCGCAGGCGATCGGCCGCAGCCGCTTGCTGCAGGCACGGCTGCTCGCATATTCACGGGCGCCCCCATTCCACCGGGGGCCGATGCCATTGTGATGCAGGAATTTTGCAGCGTGGAAGGTGACACTGTGCTGGTCAATGCGCCGCCGCGTTTAGGACATTGGGTGCGTAAACGCGGCGAAGATGTTCCGGCAGGGGGCGTTATCCTCTCTGCAGGACGAAAGTTGCAACCACAAGATATCGGTCTTGCTTCCTCTGTCGGCCTCGCGAGCTTGCCGGTGTTCCGACGCCTGAAAGTGGGCGTTTTCTTTACGGGGAGCGAACTCGTAATGCCCGGCGAGCCGCTGCCCGAAGGCGCGATCTACAACTCCAATCGCTTCACGCTGAATAGTCTATTGCAGCGCATGGGTTGCGAAGTGATGGATCTGGGAATCGTTCCGGATACTCTAGAGGCCACGCGCGCAGCCTTCCGCAAGGCGGCCGCGGCCAGCGATCTCGTCATTACCAGCGGCGGCATGTCGGTCGGCGAGGAGGACCACGTCAAACCGGCGGTGGAAGCGGAAGGCCGTCTCGATATGTGGCGCATCGCCATGAAACCGGGCAAGCCCTTGGCCTTCGGTTTCTTACGCAAAGACTCAGGGGGTGGTGAAGCTGCCTTCATCGGGCTGCCCGGCAACCCGGTGTCGACTTTCATTTGTTTTCTCATTTTTGTGCGCCCTTATATTCTTCGCGCACAAGGCGTGGAGGAGATCGCGGCGAAAGTTTTTTCGCTCGAAGCCGATTTCGACTGGGTTCAGCCCGACGCTCGGCGGGAATTCTTGCGCGTGCGAGTAAACGTACACGGCAAACTCGAGCTTTTTCCGAATCAAAGCTCCGCAGTGCTAACGTCCTGCGTGTGGGGCGACGGATTGATCGATAATCCCCCTAAGCAACCTATTGCAAAAGGGCAGCACGTGCCCTATCTACCTTTCAATGCGCTGTTCGATTGAGGGACCGATGATTAAGCTCGTCTTTTTTGCCAGATTGCGAGAAGACCTCGGCGTCGCCGATGAGCAATTGCAATTGCCTGAACACGTGAAGACGGTCGACGCTTTGCGGCGTCATCTGATCGGACGAGGCGGCCGGTGGGAAGAGATCCTGGCGCCGAATAAATCGCTGCGCGTCGCGGTCAATCAAGAGATGGCGAAGGGCGAGACGACTGTGCAAGCGGGTGACGAAGTCGCGTTTTTCCCGCCGGTGACAGGCGGCTAAGCGTGCGTCTAAGCGTCCAGACCGAGGACTTCGATGTGAGCGCCGAAATCCGTGCGCTTCGAGAAGGCCGGCCTGAGGTCGGCGCGGTGGCCAGTTTCATCGGCATCGTTCGCGACATGAACGAGGGCGACCAGGTCAGCACGATGACCCTTGAACACTATCCCGGCATGACGGAAAAGGCGCTTGGCGCCATAGTGGAAGAGGCGAAACAACGCTGGCAATTTATCGATGCAACGGTGATTCATCGCATCGGCGAGTTGAAGCCACTTGATCAAATCGTGCTTGTCATCGTCGCGGCGGCACATCGCGGCGCAGCCTTCGCCGCTTGCGAATTCATCATGGATTATCTGAAAACGCGCGCACCTTTCTGGAAAAAAGAAAGTACACCCCATGGTCAGCGCTGGGTGGAGGCAAGAGCGGGCGATGACGCGGCAGCCGAACGCTGGCAAAGCGGCGACGAGACATGAACGGCGGCGCTTTTCTCGCCGTGGGTGTCGGTGCGGTATTGGGCGCTTATGGGCGCTGGGGCTTGAGCGCTTGGTTGAACCCCTCGAGCCCCAATGTGCCGACGGGAACCTTGCTCGCAAACGCGATCGGCGGCTATCTCGTGGGACTCGCCATCGGTTGGTTCGCGCAACATCCGGAGGCGTCGCCCGAGCTGCGGTTGTTCGTGATAACCGGTTTCCTCGGCGCGCTGACGACCTTCTCGACCTTTTCCGCGGAAGCCGTAGCGCTCTTGATCCGGGCCCAGTATCTGACGGCGTTCGTGCACATCGGCCTGCATTTAATCACCTCGCTCTTGCTAACCGTAGGGGGGCTGTATACGGTAAATTTATTGGCACGCCAGTAACGGAGGCAACCATGTCCAAAGGCATGCGAGTCGAGTTGTTTTTTCCCGAGGACGAGAAGCACAAGCATGTGCTGATCGAAAAATGGATTTTCGAAGCGGCGCGCTGGGCCGGGATTCCGGGCGGGGCGATTTACCGTGCGCATGCCGGCTATGGGCGGCATGGCGAATTGCGCGACGAAGGCATTTTCGATATGGATCGGGCTCATCCCATGATGGCTTCCTTCATTACCAACCCGGCAACGGCGCAGAAGTTTCTGGACTACCTCGCCAAGGAGGGGTTGGACGTGTTCTACACTCGGTCCGAAGTGGAATACGGCCGCGTGGGCGAGCATCCGCTTCGGACTTGAATTAGTATCGGCCCATGCGCAAGCACTCCCGCTCCTTCCTCCTATTTCTCGCGATCCTATTGGCGCTGCCCATGCAGGCTTACGCTTTCTATGCGGCGAGCGATTGCCCCATGGCGGCGGCGCATCTGGACGGCTCCATGCCGATGGACGATTGCGAAGGCTGCGAGGCGGGTGGCGCCTGCGGGTTGATGAACTTCTGCCAGAGTTTGCAGCCGGGCGTCTTGTCTTTCACCGACGCAGCGGTCGCCATGTCCGCTTTAGGGCTCCACTTCCTTGTCACCGCTGCAGATTTTCGCACCCGCGCGCTCGCGCCGCCACACGAACCGCCTCGAACTCTCTGAAAAATAGCGCTGCGTTCCTAGACGCGGCTTTCTTATTTTTCGGAGAAGATCATGAAAATTTTCTACGCGCTGGTGTGCAGCTTCACGCTGTTCGCGGCCGGCACTGCCCATGCAGGATTATTCATCCCCAAGGGCAGCCATATGAGCATGGCGATGTACTCGCCGGATAGCCAGTCGGTCGAACTGGCGCATGGCTTCACGCGGGATTGGAGCGGTTCGGTCGGCTATCACCGTTATCTGAGCGATGACGAGCAGATCGAACGCGAGTTCTACACCCTGCAGGCGAGTTATCTTGCGCTGCGTCTCTTTCAGGACGACGGCATCGCCAACGTCTATGTTTTGGGCGGTCCCTTGCTCGCGCATAGCCAGGAATCGTCCGACGACAAGCTTGGTTTTCAGACCGGCTTATGGGCGGACTACGAAACACGCCGCATCTACACGCGCGCATCGGTGCAAACGCACTGGACGAGCGCCTTTAGTCAAACCGTGATGACGGGCCAAGCACTTTGGGCACCCTATGCGGCGGATTACGAAGATGTGGCGACCTGGATCGGCTTGCAGGTCGAGAGACGCAATGGTCTCTCGAACGCGACGCAAGTGACGCCCTTGCTGCGGTTCTTCCAACGCAGTTGGTGGGTGGACGGCGGTGTGAGCGTGAACAGCAAGCATCGCGGCGACGTCTTCATCAATCTCATGCTTTTATTTTGAAGGACAATCCAATGAAGAAATTTATTGTTTTATTACTGCTGAGTTTCGCGCTGCCGGCCGCCGCGGAGACGATCAAACTGCGAGTGGACGGGCTCGTCTGCGCCTTTTGCGCTTCATCCATCGACAAAAAACTGCGTACCAATGCTGCCACGGAAGATGTCTTCGTCAGTTTGGAACATAAGCTCGTCGCCATCGCGCTCAAGGATGGCCAGACCATCAGCGACGAAACGCTCAAGACACAAATCGTCGACGCGGGCTATGAGGTAAAGAGTATTGAACGCACGCAAGAATCGCTTAGCGATATCCGCGCGGCGATCAAAGCGAAGAAAGCGGGGCAGTGATGGATACCGGTACGACTGACCGGGGAATGGCATGGTTCAGCATCTTCACCAGCGCTTCAACGCTCGTGTGCTGCGCCTTGCCGGCATTATTGGTCAGCGTCGGCGCAGGCGCAGCACTGGTTTCGTTGACCAGCAATTTCCCGCAGCTCATCTGGCTATCCGAGCATAAGCCAGGTGTTTTTGGACTGGCGGGTGGGATGCTGCTCGCGGTGGGGCTATTGCAATGGCGTTCGCGCCGTCTGCCTTGCCCCATTGACACCGCGCTCGGGAGAGCCTGTATGCGACAACGTCGTGTGTCGATACGAATCTATTGCGTTTCTGTGGCGATCTATGCGATCGGTACGTTTTTCGCCTTCGTCGCGCCGTATTTACTATGAGTTCACGCCGGCGAGCTTGGCGTTTGCCTGGCTTAGCCGGTCGATGAGCATGCGCATGAATGCTTTTTGGAAACCGCTCTGACAATTGGCGCTCGCGCCACGCAACGCTCCGCTTTTGATTTCGAGCACCACTATTTCGGTATTCGCTTTGATCGTGGTGCTGCGCTGCGTGTGGCGGTCGTGGAAATAAAGCAGTTCCCCGAAAATGGCACCGGACCCGAGCGTGTTGATGCTTTTCTCGCCGAGCGAGACGTCGACTTCGCCTTGCACCAGAAGAAAAAAGCTGTCGCCGTGTTCGCCTTCGCGAATGATGACCGTGCTCTTTGGAACGGTGCGCCACGCGCCGATGCGCAGTGCTTCCCATAAATTGACGTCGTCGAAATCCGAGAAGAATGACAGGCCGCGCAGTTCAGTGAATTTTTCTGAATCCGACAGCGTCTCGCCTTGCAGACGCAAGGCGCCGAAAGCGCGCGACAAATCCTTGCCGAATTCGAACCAGCTCTGATAACGCCTTGCCGGCTCTTTTTGCATCGCCTTGAGGCAGATCTGGTCGAGGAGCTTCGGCAGGTCGGGGCGGGCGGATGAAGGCGGGGGCGGATTGACGTTGAGGATTTCGTAAGTCAAGGAGAGCTGGTTCGATGCATTAAAAGGAAGACGCCCGGTGAGGAGCTTGTACATCATCACGCCGAGCGAGTAGATGTCGGTCTGATGCGTCACGTCCTCGAGGCGGATCTGCTCGGGCGACATGTACGCCGGGGAGCCGATACCGCTGATCTGGGTCGTCTGATCCACGAGCGCCTCCTGGAAGGAAGCCCCAAAATCGCTCACCTTGATATCGCCTGTTTGACTATAAAGAATATTGCCGGGCTTGATGTCTCGGTGGATCACGCCCATCTGGAAGGCGTAGTCCAGCGCGCGGATGCACTTAAAGATGATCTCCACCACCTTGCCGAGCGGGAGCAGGTTATCGACTTCGCAAAAATTTTCCAATGTCGTGCCCGGGACATGCTCCATAACGATGTAGCTGTACTCCGGCTCGTTCACCGCATCGTAGATTTCGACAATATGCGGGTGGATCAGACGCCCGGCGAGCGATTGTTCGGCCATGAAGCCCTTGCGCATCAGGCGGGCATCCCGTTCACCCAAATGATCTTCGTGAAAGAAAACCTTGATCGCGACATCCCGTTCCGCGAAGGGGTCCCGGCTAAGATAGACGCGACTTGTCGCCCCCCGGCCGATTTCGCGGATGATGCCGTACTTGCCGATGCGCTCCTCGAGTTCGAATTTCAACATGAGGCGGCGGCGCCTGCGGGCGTGTGGGACGGCATGAAGATGGCTGCGGATGAAAGAAAGCAGGAGTTTAACGCAAGCTATGCAAGCGGCATAAAGGCCGAACGACTGCGGGCCTTGAAAACCGGACTTTCGGCCGCATTTCCAGGCCAACCAGGATAAAGGAAGGCTGTGATGCGTTTAGATAAACTGACCACGAAATTTCAGCAGGCGCTGGCAGATGCCCAAAGCCTGGCGGTGGGCGCGGACAATTCCTTCATCGAGCCACCGCATTTGATGTTGGCGCTTCTGCAACAGCAAGACGCCGGAAGCAGTTCCCTGCTCCAGCGCGCTGGGGTGAACCTCGTCAAATTACAAGAAGAGCTAAAACGCCAGATCGAGCGGTTGCCCAAAGTAGAAGGGACGGGCGGTGAGGTGAGTATTTCTCGCGGCTTGGCTAACCTGCTGAACATCACCGACAAAGAATCGCAGAAGCGAGGCGACCAGTTCATCGCCTCCGAGATGTTTTTACTCGCCGCCACAGAGGACAAAGGCGACTTAGGCCGTGCGCTGCGAGAAGCGGGCGGGACTCGCAAAGCGATCGAGCAGGCGATTAACACCGTACGCGGCGGCGAGTCGGTGGGTAGCGCCGAAGCCGAGGGCCACCGCGAAGCGCTAAAAAAATACACTTTGGACCTAACGGAGCGCGCGCGTATCGGGAAGCTCGATCCCGTGATTGGCCGCGACGACGAAATCCGTCGCACCATTCAGATTCTGCAGCGCCGCACGAAAAACAATCCTGTGCTCATCGGCGAGCCGGGTGTGGGGAAAACCGCGATCGTCGAGGGACTGGCACAGCGCATCGTCAACGGCGAAGTCCCGGAAACGCTAAAAAACAAGCGGGTGTTATCGCTCGACATGGCGGCGCTGCTCGCGGGCGCGAAATATCGTGGCGAATTCGAAGAACGCCTCAAGGCCGTACTCAACGAGCTGTCGAAAGATGAAGGTCAAACCATCGTCTTCATCGACGAGCTGCATACGATGGTAGGCGCCGGCAAAGCCGAAGGCGCCATGGACGCCGGCAACATGCTCAAGCCTGCGTTGGCCCGCGGGGAACTGCATTGCGTGGGCGCAACGACGCTTGACGAATACCGCAAGTACATCGAAAAAGATGCGGCGCTCGAACGCCGTTTCCAAAAAGTGCTCGTGGATGAACCGTCGGTGGAAGCGACTATCGCAATTCTCCGCGGTTTGCAGGAAAAATACGAAGTCCATCACGGGGTCGACATCACCGATCCCGCGATTGTCGCCGCCGCGGAACTCTCGCATCGGTACATCACCGATCGCTTTTTACCGGACAAAGCCATCGACTTGATTGACGAAGCGGCCGCACGGATAAAAATGGAGATCGATTCAAAGCCAGAGGCGATGGACCGGCTCGACCGCCGTTTGATACAGCTAAAAATCGAACGCGAGGCAGTCAAGAAAGAAAAAGACGAAGCCTCTCAGAAACGGTTGACGCTGATCGAAGGGGAAATTGAGCGCCTCGAAAAAGAGTATGCGGATCTGGAAGAAGTGTGGAAGGCGGAGAAGGCGGCCGTACACGGGTTCCAGCACGTCAAGGAAGCGCTGGAGAAAGCCAAGCTGGATATGGATACCGCCAAACGCAAAGGCGATTGGCAGAAGATGTCCGAGCTACAGTACGGGACAATTCCGCAGCTCGAAGCACAGTTGAAGAAGGTTGAAAACGCGGATCAAGCGCCCAAGCCGAAACTGCTGCGTACCGAAGTAGGCGCGGAAGAGATCGCCGAAGTGGTATCGCGCGCCACTGGCATCCCGGTATCGAAAATGATGCAGGGCGAGCGCGACAAGTTGCTGGCGATGGAAGCCAAGTTGCACGAACGCGTCGTCGGCCAGGACGAAGCGGTGCGGCTCGTCGCTGACGCGATCCGCCGTTCCCGCGCAGGCTTGTCCGATCCGAACAGACCTTATGGTTCGTTCCTGTTCCTGGGCCCCACCGGCGTCGGAAAGACAGAGTTGTCCAAGGCGCTTGCGAGCTTCCTCTTCGATTCTGAAGACTATCTCGTGCGTATCGACATGTCCGAATTCATGGAGAAACATTCGGTCGCGCGTCTTATTGGCGCGCCCCCCGGCTACGTGGGCTATGAAGAGGGCGGTTATCTGACCGAGGCAGTGCGCCGTAAACCGTATTCGGTCATCTTGCTGGACGAGGTCGAAAAAGCGCATCCCGACGTTTTCAATGTGTTGCTTCAGGTGTTGGACGATGGCCGCATGACGGACGGTCAAGGCCGAACGGTGGACTTCAAGAACACGGTGATTGTGATGACCTCGAATCTCGGTTCGCCGATGATCCAGTCCATGGCGGGCGACGATCCTGCATTGATCAAACTCGCGGTGATGGCGGAGGTGAAAACGCATTTTCGGCCGGAATTTATCAACCGTGTGGATGAAATCGTTGTTTTCCACGCTCTGGACGAGAAGCACATCGCCGGCATTGCACGTATTCAGCTGCGCGGCCTGGAAGACCGGCTAGCGAAGATGGAAATGAAACTCGACGTGAGCGACGCGGCACTCAGAGAGCTGGCGAGTATCGGTTTTGACCCGGTGTTCGGGGCGCGGCCGCTTAAGCGTGCCATTCAGCAGCAGATCGAAAATCCGCTGGCCAAGCAGATTCTCGAAGGACAATTCGGCCCGAAAGATCTTGTGTATGTCGATTACAGCGGCGGCGCGATGCGTTTTGCCAAGACTGCGCCTAACGCGCCCTTGCGGGAAGCGGCGCGTTAAGCCCACGCATTGACGCTGCGCCGCTTTTTGGGGCAAGCTGCGGTAAGACATGTTTGTGGAGGCGGCGCGTGTATAAAAAGATTCTGCTGGCCTACAACGGTACTTCCGAGGGGCGCTCGGCGTTACTTGCCTGTGCCGAATTGGCCGCCTTCGTGAAAGCGGAGACGCATTTGCTGTCCGTTGCCAGCTTGCCCTCGAGTATGTTCCTCACCGAGGGTTTTCTCCCGGAGGAGATCATCGAGGAAGAAAAAAAACGGATGCAACTCATCCTCGATGAGGGACTTGCCGGCTTGACCGAGAAGGGATTTAGCGTCACGGGCCATCTCGCGGTGGGTGAGCCGGTAGAAGAAATCTCGCGTATTGCGACTGAACTCGGTTGTGATTTGATCGTGGTGGGGCACCGGCAGAAACAATCTTTCGGACAGCGCTGGTGGCGCGGTTCGGTGGGGGCCTCGTTACTCGATTTTTCCCCCTGCAGCATTCTCGTTGCGCGCTCGCGCGACTAACGCAGGGTAAATTCGACGCGCGTCGGCGCGCCGTCCTTCAGCTCGGATGTGTCGAGACTCGACGCGACGAGATAAATCCTATCGCCGGGAGCGTCGCGCGAGACGAGCCATTCACGTGCCGCGTGCGCGCGGGCGTTGGCCAAGCTGCGCAATTGTTCTTCGTCAACCTTGATTGCGGCGAGCAGCAACTTTTCCATCTCGGCAGGCGGGATATCCTTGGGAATCCCAATGAAGTTGCGTGGCTTGGCGACGTCGCTCGCCTTGTAGGCGAGCGCCAGATATTTGTCGCGTTCGTGGGCTGCGATTTCAACTTCGTCCAAGTTCCGAGCGCCGGTCTCGGTCGCTTTCTGTGCTTTCATGAGTTGCAACAATCCAAGGCGTTGCAAGCCTTCGCGGTCACGCGAGGGATCGGCGTAGCCGGCGATGTCCAGGCGTAGCGCGGGGCGCTCGCGCAGCGCCGCGGCGAGCTTGTCGAGTTTTTCCTTGTCACCGTCGTCTAGTCTGCTTTCGCCGGCTTCGAATTCAACGTAGGAAAGTTCGCCGCTTTCGCCACCGCCGAACATCGAGCCGATCAGCGCGAAGGGCGAGGTGACGACCTTGAGCACTAGATTGACGAACATGCGGCCGATGAGCCCGCCGAGACTGAACTGCGGGTCGTCAAGCGAACCACTGATCGGCAAATTGAGATTGATCACGCCATTGCGATCCTTGAGTAGCGCGACAGCGAGGTGTACGGGTAAGTTAGGTCCCTGTTCACCCGCGCGTTCGCCGAAAACCAATTGATCCAGCGTTAACTGGTTTTCTGCGCTGAGCTGGCGGTTCTCCAACACGTAATGCACCCGAAAAGACAGTTTGCCCCGCTCGATGCCATAGCCGGCGTATTTGATGGTGTAGGGCGATAAGGTTGGCAGATCGACGCCGCGCGCAGAGGCATGCAAGTCCAGAAAAAGCTCTTTGGAAAGCGGATTGATCAAGCCCTCGATGTTGACCGGCGCGCTGTTATTCAAGGCGGCTCTGATGTCGACCTGCCCCGGCTTGCCGGGGCTGATTTCGGATACGGTGCCTGCCACCTTGTTCAGTTCCGCGGAGTAGTTCGGCTTGACGAAAAAATCGGCGAAGCTCACGCGTCCCTCGCGCAATTCGATGCCACCGATCTGAACGACTCGTTTAGGCGCTTCGGGGACCGGCGCGGAGGGTGTTGCATCCGCTTCTGTGGGGCTCGAGGGCACGCGCAGGCTTTGTACATTGAGTTTCCCGTCGGCCTGCAAAACCAATCTTGAATAAAAATCGCTTAGCGTAATGCGCTCGATGGCCGCCTTGAAAGGTGCGGACTGAAAGTTGACATTGCGCAAAAACAAGGAGCGCCAGCGCAGCAGATCACCGTCCGAAGCGCGGTCCGCCGCGTGAACATTAGCAAGCCGCACATTCCCTTTGAACGCAATGGCGGATTCACCTTGGCCGGGATTGAAATTGAATTGACCCCGGGTGCCTATTACGCCGCGCTTGAGGTCGAAGTTGACCCGATCACGCCAGTAAGGCTCGAACTGAACGAGGTCGATGCCGCGCGCTTCCGCATCGAGCGTTCCGCGTAGCGGATTGATCCCGAGAGGGCCGCTTAGCGAGAGGGTTCCTGTCTTGTTGATCATCGCCTTGAGGGAAACCGGGGCAGTCCCTTCCGATCCGAATTTTTCGGCGGTGAAATCGATTGCCGTCGCGCTCACTTTCACTGGTTGAACGGAGGCCCGATCCTCGTAATCCAGTGCGAAGCCCTGGATCGCCAGCCGCCCGATGGTTGTGTGCCACGGTTTGGTTGGATCTTGAGGCGCGGCCTTTGTTTGCGATGGTGAGGCCAGTTGCAATCCGCCTTCCTTGAGCCGAACAATGCGGCCCTTCCCTTTGAGTGCACGCAATTCGCCCATTTCCAAGCGGCGTTCGCCGAAATCGACAGTAGCATCGCGCACATCCAATTGAGGAAACAGAAAGAGCGCATCGCGCTCACCCGTCATACCCAATTGACCGTTACGCAGCGCGGCTTGCAGGGCAGTGAAGCGAAACTTGCCCCGATCGCCACCCGTATATTCAAAATGGGTTTGTCCGTCGAGCAGCCCGTCGCGAATTTCAAGTCGGGTTTTATCGGCGTAGAGCGGTAGGAAGCGCTTGATTTGCACCGCGCGCAATTTGAGATCGCCTTCCGCTTGCAATGGCGCGAGCGCGATTTTTCCTTCGCCCGCCGCCGCTTCGCCCGCATCGGAATCGAAAGCTGCTTGCCAAGTACCGGATTGGCCCGTGCCGATGTTCGCCAGTTTGATACCGACGTTCTTGAGTGCAGCTTGGTAAATCTTTGCGTTATACAGATCGCGATACTGCAAACTGCCCTGGCGCACTTCGCTCTGCCGCAAATGAAATCGGAAGGGCGGCCTCGGCGGTGCCGCGGTCGAAGGGGCGGAGCGAGCAGGAGATTCGACTCGAGCCGATGGTGTTTGGACGGGCGCGGCCGAGAGCGCGACGAAATTGAAGCGGCCGTCCTTGTAGCGCGTCAGCTGCATCGACGGTTGGTCCATTGTCAAATGGCTTATCAGCAGCTCATTACGCATCAGGTCATAAGCTTCCAAGGCGAGTTGCATGGAAGGGACAGCGAGAATGCGGTCGCCGCTTAGCTGCTGCAATTCCAATCCCTGCATCGACGCCGTGCCCGAAAGCTTGAGCGCTTTTAATTGGCCCTGCGCCGTACTCAGCTTCAGTTGTAATTCGCCGTCAATAGCGCCGGCAGCGACATGAAAGTGCAAACGCAGAGGCAAGTAGTCGACGTATTTGGCCAGCTGCAGCTTGTCTAGGCGCATTCGGAGCGTGGTCTCCTGCGTGTCATTGAAAGGCTGCGTCTCGCCTTGGATAAGCAAGGGGGCGCCGTTGATCAGCGCCGATAAAGAGGGCTGGACCTTGACCTCGGCTTCTTGAGGCAAGTTCGACAAGAATGGAATGCCAATATTGAGCGCAGTAATCCGGTGCTGCTCCTTGGTGTAGTCGTCATCGAAGTCGATGGCACCGTCTTTCACTTCGAGATCGTTCAATGTGAACAGCGCCGGATCGCTTTCCGGTCTGTTGCGCCACTCGTCAATGAGATCTTGAATGTTATAGCGCCGATCTTCGTTACGGCGCAGACGGAGATGAGGCCGGACGATGCGCACGCTCTCCAGGACAGGTACGCCCCGCAGGAGGGGGCCAAAAGAAACATTGGCGTAGATCTCTTCGGCGGTGAAAAGCGGGTCGCCCGCTTTCCCGGGCCCCTGAACGATACGCACGTTCCTGAGCGCGGTCGAAAACGCAAAGGGATTGAAATAAAGTTTCTCGACGGTTGCCTCGCGTCGCAGCGCGGCGCTGAAAGCTTGCTCCAGCTGAGGATGTAGATACCGTGGTAGGACGACGAAGCCGAGCAGCGCATAAAGACCCACAAGTATCGCGGTGGCGATCAGCAGATATTTCCCCGTCCGGCGCCTGAAAAAAGCGGCAATCCGCATTGTTGCGGTTCGCGCGCGATGGAGAGCCGACCGGAGGCTGGGGTGCATTGTTATAGGAATTGCGAGGAAGGGGCCGCCGAAGCATAACGGTGCCCATGATCCATTTCAATGCTCACGCTTCAACCCTATTCGGTCATTGGGCGCGGCGTTTATTTCGGAGGAACAGCCCTTGGCCAATCAGCGCGCTGATGAAAATGAACGCATTCGTGGCAACAAACACCCAGTTCTCCACGAGATAGCTGTACACCGTGAACCCGGCCGCCGCAATGGTCTGGCCGATGAATAGCGATGCGGACACGCCTTCAACATGTGTATCCGTCCATTGTTTCTGCACCTGCCGGACGATGGTATAGAGCAGAATCGCCGCGCTCCCCCAGCCGATCGCTTCAGTCATCGTTTCACCTTTTGTTCGCGAGTCCAGGGCGGCAAGCCCTGTGCCCGCGACCTGTGGACGCGGTGGGCATGGGTGCTGCAGCAAGCGCGCCATGGAGAAAATGGCAAAACGGCTGCACGGCGCGAAACCGACGAAACATCGATATGCGTTGCTGCTCATCGATTTCATCAATGATCTCGACTTTCCGAGCAGTGCACGATTGCTGCCGCAAGCGATTGCGGCCGCCAGGGAGACGGCCGCGCTGAAAGCCCGCGCTAGCCGAGCGGGGGTCCCGGTCATTTACGTCAATGACAATTTCGGCCGTTGGCAATCGCATTTCGAACAGGTCGTCGCGCATTGCCTTCGTAAAGGGACTAAGGGCCGTGAAGTGACTGCTCTGGTAAAACCGCGCAAGGATGACTACTTCATTCTCAAACCGCGGCATTCCGCGTTCTATCAGACGCCATTACCCTTGCTGCTTGAGGATTTGGGGGCAAAGAATCTGATTCTCACCGGCGTATTGACCGATTCCTGCGTTCTGTTCAGTGCCAACGATGCTTATCTGCGCGGCTACAAGATTTTCGTTCCGGAGGATTGCGTGGCTTCTCTTGAAGCGCAGCATACGGAAGAGGCGCTCGACTATATGCGCCGTTCGCTGAAAGCCGATACGAGAGCTGCGGCGAACATCGCCCTTTAAGCCAGTCTCGGGGCATGGGTATTGCACATTGGAGATCAATGCGGCTCAGTGAACATGTGCGCGCCAGTTCCGCATTGCCGACGCGAGAGGAAGAATGATGACCACGACACATCCTGACGATCCGGTCGAAATCAAAGATCCGCCGACTAATCCGCAAATCCCGATGAGCGCACCAGTGGATAGCCAGCCGGGCGCGCAAGGCGATACTGAATGGCAGCGCCCTTATCAAGACAGCCCTGGGCCCGATACGCTTGCGCAGACTCCCGGACCCTTCGAGCCCGAGCGGAAGCATGATTCGCCCGGGAAGATTCCCATGCAGCCGCCGGCGGAGCCGCCGAATCCCAACCCCGTGCACGTGCCAAGCACGCCGCCGACTCCTGGCGATCTTCCTTCGAGTAATCCGGATGTGGTCGGCGAGCGGGCGCTTAACGACAGCCGACCGAAAGAAACGACGGAATAAATCGATGCTGCTTAGCCCATCGCTGGAATTGCTTCGCGCGCGCGCTTAGCGGCGGCTGCGACATCTTCAACTAGCATTTTGTAGGCAACTTCCGATTCGCCGCCCCGTAGACGCAGCACGTACGCCGGATGAATGGTCACCATGGTAGGAATTCCTGTTGCCGTTTTAAGCGTATGACCGCGATGTTCGCCGACGCGAACCGTGGCGCCGATAACCGCTTTAGCCGCGGTTGCTCCCAGACAGAGGATGACATGCGGTGCGACCAACTCGAGCTCTGCATCGAGCCAGGGTAAGCAAGCGGAGATTTCGCGCTGCACCGGTGTTTTATGCATGCGGCGTTTTCCGCGCAATTCCCACTTGAAGTGCTTCACCGCGTTGGTCAGATAAATCATGTCGCGAGAAACGCCTGCCATGGCTAAGGCTTTTTCGAGCAGTTGGCCCGCGGGACCAACGAAGGGATGGCCTTCCAAGTCCTCGTTGTGACCAGGCTGTTCACCGACGACGAATAGAGGCGCGTGTTTGCCGCCTTCGCCGAAAACGGTCTGCGTCGCCCCGCGCCAGAGCGGACACGCGCGACAACCCATCGCAGTGTCGCGCAGAACCTCGAGGGACACTCGCGAATGCGGTGGCGCCGCTTCTCGCACTTCAGGGCCTGGCGCGCGTTGGGGCGGCGCATCAAAGCGGAAATGCTTGAGCGGGTTCTCGCTAACGCTACCGGGGGTCGCGCCGCGGCGGGATGGGGGCATGATGTGAGCCAAGCAAAAAAATTGCTAAGGCGGCTGCAAGCGCTAGGCCTGAGTAGGACAAAGAGTCAGGCCTTGCCGATTATTTCCGCAAGCGGACGCATGTTCTCGATTTGGCTGGCGCAGATACGTAAAGCCACAAGTAGCGGTACGGCGATGAGTACACCGATGGCGCCGCCAAGCCAACCCCATATCAATACCCAGACAAAGATGACGACCGGATTAATCGAGAATCGGTCGCCCATGATCAGCGGCTCGGCGACTTGCCCCTCGAGAAAATGCAAGACGAGGAAAACGGCGGGCGGTGCCATGATGGCGCCGGGCTGATCGAAAGTGAATAAAGCGACGAGAGTGATCACCGCTAGCGCGATGATCGGACCTAAGTAAGGAACGAAGTTCAGCAAAGCCGCCATGACGCCCCAAAGTAAAGGCGTGGGCATTCCCAGGGCCCACATCGCGAGGCTAGTCGCAATGCCGAGGCCGATGCTCAAAAAAGTGATTGTCAAAAAGTAACGGCCGATTTCAGTTTGTATTTCGCGCGCGATCTCGACGACCCGGATCTTGTCGCGCAATCTCGGCATGATGCGAACGGTCTTGCGCAAAAACGTATCACCCGAGGCGAGCAGGAAGTACGCAAGCATCAATGTGGTCAAGAGGGTGAAGATACTTTCTTGTGCGCTCAGAACCATGTCAAACGAGCCGCCGCGTTCCACCACAACTTCACGCTTTTTACTCATATCCGTCGGCGAAGCGATTTGAGCGACCTTGTCCGCGACTTCTTGCATCGACTGCATCGGTTTCACGAAGGCGCGCAGCTTTCGTTCGATCATGCGCAAGTCGGAAGGTCCGAAGCTCGCCCATTTTTGCACCGGTTCATACAAGTTTGCAGCCAACCCTCCAACCAGCCCGATGACGCTCAGCATGACAATCGCGGCCGCGAGCACTTGGGGGATGCGCACTCGCACCAATGCTTTCACTGCCGGGGCCAGCAATAGCGCGAGCAAAGCGGCGACGACTATGGAAAGGATCAATCCTGTCGCTGCGTGCACGGCATACGCAACGCCCACAATCAGTGCGGCCCAACCGATGCGGCTCACTGCAACGTTCGTCGTCACAAGAGGCGGTTGGGTCGGTACGTCGACGGCGCGTACTTCGTCCTCGTCGATAGGGTCGGCGGCGGAAAGGCCGCCGCTATAAGGCGGTTGAGCGGCCATGAGCGGTGTGCGAAATCGAGATGAGTCCACCTAGGCAAGCGGAGTGCCGGGGTGCATTGCAATGTCGGCAAGTCCCGACGTCGGCATGTGTCTTGCACCGCACGGGCGCGGTACCGCACGGGCGCGGTAGCTCGACCTTTTCCCAGTCGACGAGGGCAGCATGTTTTTTTATGCGTTGTTGTTTTTCATCATCGCTGGCGTTGCTGCACTCGTCGGCTTCAACGATGTCGCGCCGGACCTGCGCGTTGTGGGCAGACTGGTGTTCTATGGTTTTCTGATTGGCGGTTTCGCCTTTCTTCTGTTTGGCCTTTCCAAACGTTAAGCCTCACCAAGGCACGGGGGTTGCTCCTAGCAACCCGGGCGCTTGTTTCGCGCGCGCATACGTGCGGTAGCTCGCGTGGGGGATAACTCGAAAGGAGTTTTCTATGTCGAAGCAAGATCAAAACTTCAGCAAACAGCAAGGTCAACAAGGTCGATCGAGTCAATCGAGTCAATCGGGTCAATCGAGTGGCCAACAATCGCAAGCAGGCGGTAGTGGTCAGCAGGGTTCCTCCAGCGGCCAACGTAACAGCCAGCAAGGACAAAGCGGTCTACCGCATCAGGGCCAGCAGGGCAGGTCCTCAAGCCAAGCCGGGATCGGTCAACAAAGTCAGGAAGGGCGCTCGGGACAAATGGGCGGCCAACCGAAACGTTCCAACCAACAACAAGAAGGCCGTTCGCGCGATTCGAGTTTGGATGATGAAGAGTCTTCCCTCGGTTCATCGTCGAAGGGTTCTTCGATCAAGGAGTGACACGGCCACATGTCGTCGAAAAGCCCGGGCGTGCCCCGGGCTTTTTATGAGCTTTAAAAGCGTGCCGGAGCGCAAATGGAAAAACAACAGAAGCAACCGCCCGCCGAAAATAAGAACGGCGAACAAGGTGATCGAAATGGCGCACGACCGCCAGAAGCGGGACGTCGTCGTCGCGGGCCTTATGGACCGATACGCCCCAATCGAGGCAAGCGCGATCGCGGCAGTGGTGAGGCACCCTAATTATTAAAACGAGTAAAGAGAATAAGAGGATAAAAATGCGTGACAGGGGACATCGCGGAGCGTTTAAAAAATCCAAATGGGCCTTAAGCGTTTCGCTTCTATGGTTGGGCGCCTGCAGTTTGCCGCCCATCCCGGAGACGGTCGCGGCCGCCCCCTCATCGGCGAATACCATACCGGTCGTACGCGATGCGAGCGGCATTCTCTCCGTTGAACAAGCTAAACGGGTTTATGCGTCGCTCGCACGCGAAGGCGATACCGATCTTTTACGTCGTCATTTGCGTTCCGCGGAGGGCAGCGAGGCCAGCCCCCTAGTCGTCGGGAACTCGGCGAAACTACTGATCGACGGGCCGGCTACTCACAACGCGATGTTCGCAGCGATCGCCGCGGCTCGCGATCATGTGAATTTGCAAAGCTATATCGTTTCGGATGACGAGGCGGGCGCACGTTTAGTGAAGGCCTTAAGCGCGAAGCGTGCGCAGGGCGTGAAGGTGAATCTGCTTTATGACAGCGTCGGGTCGATGGACACCCCGAAAGAGTATTTCGAAAGCCTTAGACAACAAGGCATCTCGGTTTGCGAGTTCAATCCGGTCAATCCCCTCAAGGCCAAAGGCGATTGGCAGATCAACAATCGCAATCATCGAAAGATATTGGTGGTCGATGGTCGCGTCGCCTTCACAGGCGGAATCAATATCAGCGGCGTTTATTCCGCCGGCTCTGCCGGCAGTGGGCGCAAGACCGCAGAAGAAGGCTGGCGCGATACGCATATCCGCATTGCCGGTCCGATCGCGGCTGAAGCGCAAAAATTGTTTGAGGCGGATTGGGCGCGTTATTGCGGCGCCATGGAAAAGGCCGCTTATTTTCCCAAGGTTGAACCCGCCGGTTCACTGGTCATGCGCATGACCGGCGGCGTCCCGAATCAGGGCAATGAAATCTATGGCGCATTGTTATCGGCCGTCGAGCACGCCGAGCGTAGTGTTCATCTCACCTATGGATATTTTGTTCCAGATCCACGTACGGTAGATACCTTGAAAGCCGCTGCGGCGCGCGGTGTCGATGTGGTCCTGATGCTGCCCGGGTTCAGCGATTTCTGGGCGCCTTTATATGCAGGCCGTTCGTACTACGATGACTTGTTGGCAGCAGGCATCAAGATATACGAACGACCCGATGCATTGCTGCATGCGAAAACCGCTGTAGTCGATGGCGTATGGTCTTCCATCGGATCAACGAATTTAGATTGGCGAAGTCTTGTGCACAACTATGAAGCTGATGTCATCGTTTACGGCGATGAGTTCGGTGGACGCATGGAAGAACTATTCAGTAACGATTTGAATGTCTCGCGTCAGATCACACTTGATCAATGGCGCGATCGTGGCGCGGTCAGTCGTTTCAAAGAATGGTTTGCCCGACGCTGGGGTTATCTCTTGTAGGCGATATGACCCGCTACATGCGAAGCGGGGCACGGGCTTTGCAGTACCTAAGGTGCAAACACACTATTAGGAGATAGTCATGCGAAAGACTTTATTTGTCACGGTGTTGCTTGTTGGCGGCTTGAGCGGTTGCAGTACTTGGGACAATTTGTCGAGCCGTGAGAAGAGCGCCGCGATTGGTGCGGGCGTGGGCGGCGTAGCAGGCGCAGCTGTCACCAACGGAAGCGTGCTTGGAACCGCAGGTGGTGCCGCTGTAGGCGGTATCGTCGGTAACGAAGTGGGCAAGCGTCGCGACTAAGCAACAGGTCGGGCAAAAAAACGGCGCCGAATGGCGCCGTTTTTTTTTGGTCTCGCCGTTTTACTTGTACAGCCCTTCCGCGCGAGCAGCGTGAGTTTCGCGCTCACAGTTGCGCCGTTCCTCTGCCATCAAGCTTCGGCATAGCGCTAAGTCCGACTTGAATTCGGCAGCCGCTTCGGCCTTGCTGCGCGGCGGCATCGAGGTTGGGACCGGGGTGTCTGTCCTACGCGTCTGGGAAGTCGAGGCGCCTATGGACCCGGACATCTGGCCGCTCGAAGGGGTGGCCGATTGCGTCGTCGAAGCGCCTACGGAACCGGAGGTTTGTGACGAGCTTGCTGGGGTCGGTAAATTTTCCGCGTTTGCGAGGCCTGTTGCGAGCAGTAAGGACAAGGCGGCGAGGGGTGCTCTCATGGCGATTTCTCCTGTGTGTTAAGGCCCTTGCGTCAAGCAGCCGGCATGCCGATGCAAACTGGCATAGGTCTTGCGAACCCTCGCGCATTGGTTGTGATGCGTGCCTTTTGCGCGCAACGCAAAAGGGTTCCGAACTTTGGAGGGAATATGGCTATTGCACTAGAAATGAGGCAAAAACAGCAGCTCGCCCTAACACCGCAGCTGCAACATGCCTTGAAGCTTCTCCAACTTTCCGCGCTGGAATTCGCGCAGGAAATGGGCGAGGCGATGAACAATAATCCTTTCATTGAGGAAGTCCCTCAAACCAAGACGGCGACCGCGGAAGTGCCGTTAGGCGTCCCTTCCGCCCCTGCGGCTGAAGTGCCGGTTGAGAGCGTTGTTTCACCGAGCGGCGCGACCACCGACATGGAAGGCGATCACGATGGCGAAGAGCGCCTGGGCTACGAGTCCGCAACCTTTTCCAGCAACGGTTCCAGCGACGGCGACGGCGATTGGACGGACTGGAGTGAGCCGGAACCGACGCTACATGCCCACCTGCGCGAACAATTGCTGCTGTCGCAGCTTGGCGAACGCGACCGCGCCTTGGCGCATTTCATTGTCGATGCGCTCGACGACGATGGTTATATCAAGCAGGAACTTGATGAGCTCGTAGACATCACACTTTCTGAACACGGTGTCACGGTTGACGATTTGCGCATGGCCCTTAAGTTGGTCCAGACCCTGGATCCTCCGGGGATCGGCGCACGCAATTTAGAGGAGTGCCTCATGTTGCAACTCAACAATCACAAGGACAACCCGCGTGTGCACGAGGCTGCGAGCAAAATCGTGCAGAAACACCTGCAGGTGCTGGGCGCGCATGAGTTAGGCAAGCTGCAACAGCTCGTCGGTTGCGACGAAGACACCTTGCACAATGCGGTCGCGCTCATCCGCTCCCTCGATCCCAAGCCGGGATTGCGGTTTGGATCCGGCGAAGCGCGTTTCGTCGTGCCTGACGTCATGGTGAACAAGATTCGCGGCAAGTGGACAGTCACAATGAATCCCGCGGTGATGCCGCGTTTGCGAATCAACCGGAGCTACGCCGAAGCGCTGGCCGGCGGACAAAACAGCTATCTCACTAAACAGCTCCACGAAGCGCGTTGGCTCTTGCGCAGCATGGAGCAGCGCTTCGTGACCATCCAGCGTGTTGCAGAAGCAATCGTTTCCCGCCAGAAGCTCTTTTTTGAATACGGCGAAGTCGCGATGAAGCCGATGGCGCTTAAACATGTCGCCGCGCAATTGGGCGTCCACGAATCCACGGTCTGCCGTGTGACAAATAATAAGTTCATGGCGACGCCTCGCGGTGTTTTCGAGTTCAAACATTTCTTCTCCCGTACGCTTTCCACGGACGCAGGTGGAGCGGCATCGGCCACGGCGGTGCGCGCTTTGTTGAAGGAAATGATCAATACGGAAAGTCCGACGCAGCCCTTGTCGGATGCACGCCTAGCGACTTTATTGTCTGAGCAAGGACTGCGGGTCGCCCGGCGCACCATAACCAAGTACCGCACGTTGATGCGGGTGCCTAGCGTCGAGGTCCGCCGTGCGCTCGGTAAACAAGCCGCCCGTGCCGCGGCCTGAAAGGAAAAAACATGTCTCAAATCGTTGCAGGTTGGTTTTCCACGCATGACCAAGCCGAGGAAGCGATGGCTGCGCTTGCTCGCGCCGGGTTTGTCGCCAGTGAATACGAGTCCTTTTATCTCGCGCCGCCCGGACAACACGGCAGCGTTCCTTTTGGAGACGAAGTTCACCACGACGAAGGCGCCAGCGAAGTAGGCGGTGGAGCAGTCAAAGGTGCAGCTGTAGGCGGTGTCCTCGGCCTCGCAGCGGGTGCGGCCGTCGCGGCCGCAACCGCGCCTTTAGGTCCGGCCGCTGTCGTCGCGGGGGCCGGCATCGGTGCCTACGTGGGTTCGCTCGCAGGCGCTGTGAACAAAACCCATGACGGTGAGTTAGAGGAAGCAAGCGTTGAGGAGCCGGTCGAAAGACCCGCCGGCGCACTCGTCGCAGTCTGTGTAGACCGCGGCGGCAGCGAGGCGCAGGCCATTGCCACGTTGCGCGCACAGGGCGCAGGCGGCGTCGAGAAAGCAGAAGGTGAATGGCGCGACGGACATTGGCAGGACTTCGATGCACGTGTGCCGCCGCATGTCTTGGGTGGAGGCGATCTGCCGCGCCCGGGTGCGTATTAAGCAGCTTACCGATCCTAAACAAAAGGGCGGCATTGCCGCCCTTTTTCTTGCTGATGCGCGGCGCCGGAGGTGTTCAGGCCCAGTAAGGTTGCGTGCCGTAGTAACTGTAAACGCTCTGCGCCCAACTGCTATCGGCCATGCTCGGCCAACTATCCTTATCGAAGCCGGGTGCGTTCTCGAGCCGTTCCTTGTCGATATCCAGGACGAAGCACTCGCGTTCGACGTCAAGCGTCAACGCATTCCACGGAATCGCAAATAGCTTGTCCCCCATTCCCAATAGTCCGCCCGAAGCAAGCACGGCATACGCAATTTTCCCCGCGCTGACGTCGAGCATGATTTCGTCGATGCTTCCCAGCTTCTCGCCGGCGCTATTGACGACCTCATCGCCCTCGAGCGTGCTGGCGGCCATGATCCGCGGACCAGGCCCGGCGTCGAGACGATCTTCGTCGTCGATACCGACGATGCGTGCACCTGCACCGCTACCCGATCCCAAGGTCAGGGTGGAATCGCTATTGGGATCGTTCTGGAATTGAATGGCCATAATGAACTCCTATCTCTGTTGAATTTAGTTCCGAAGGTCTCAGCGAGGAGTGAGGCCGATCCGATTGCCTTCATAACGCTGGCCGTAATAGGCGTGCACATCGTTATTCCACTGTGCATTGGCCATATCGGGCCATCGGTCGACGTCGAAGGCCGGTGCGCTTTTTAACCTTTCCCGATCGACATCCAGGACGAAGTTGTTCTTTGTTGTGTCCAGCTTCAAGGCTTTCCAAGGCACAGCGAATAATTTATCGCCCATTCCCATCACGCCCCCGAACGAAATGACCGCATAGGAAATGTCACCGCTGCCAGGATCCAAAACCAACTCTTTGATATCGCCCAAGTCTTCGCCTTGGCGATTCAAGACATCGGTGCCGATAATCTTGCTGGCACGATGGGTTCGCTCCCAAAGCTCCTTTGTGCCGGAAACGTTGCGGGTATCGCTTAAGAGCGACGGTCTGGTTTCCGCTCTTACGGCCAGGGCGCCTAAGGAAAGACCCAGTGCGGTGCTCAGCATCAGCGCTTGATGGGGTGTCATACGACTCCTCTGAAGAGACAAATATATGGCCCGCTGTCGTCCGCGACGCGCGCGAGTCCACATGTTGGGCGGGCAAGCGCTGTGCCCGTGTGCGCGCCTCGTGACAACGCAGGCATGGCGAGTGCAATAAGTGGTGGACAGCATTTTTTAAAAATAAGCTTTGAAGGAGTGACGGGGAATGAACCGCAAGAACGTGGGCGCAATCCTGGAAGAGTTAAGCAACGCATGCCAGGAAAGCCATGATCTTTTTTCGACCTGGGCAGACAAAAGCACTGAGGAGGAAGAGCGTCAGTTGTTGTCCTACCGTGCGAACCGATACGCTGATAATCAAGACGAACTCGAGCAAATGCGGGAACGCTTTGGCGACATGAGTTGCAACGGCCCGGAGCTACAGGCCTCGCCGGAATCACGCTGGGCCGTCTTGCGCAAGCGGATCGCCGGCATGGCTAAACGCGACGTATTGCGAGCCTGCGAAGCGCAGGATTCCCGCGTCCTCGTCATGTATCGCGATAGTTTCGAATACGAGTTGCCGGTACCGGTCGCGTTTTGCGTCGCCCGTCAATTCGGTGAACTCATCGATCATCATGCGCGCTTGCAGCGGCTTCAAGCCGCTGCGACGCCATCGACGCCCGCCGGCAGATTGGCCCTGAGTGCTCAGGTCTGACTGCGAGAACGGGTTTTTACGCTTCCGGACAACTTAAGGAGAACAACGATGGATCAAACTGAACTGCAACAATCGACATCGAAGGTGAGCGAACAACTGCAAGGTCTGCTGGGAAAAGGTCAGCAATATGCGTCGCAGTTTGGCACGCGTGCGCAAGAGCAGCTGCGCGAACGACCACTCGTTGCTGTTTTCGGCGCGCTCGCTTTCGGCGTCATCGCCGGCGCTTTACTGGGACGCTATTCCCGCAAGCACTGAAGCAGATTCCACTGAAGGAGATTCTTATGCAAACCCGAAACTTTGCCATCTCCGCGCTGGCGCTGGGGTTATTGGCCTTAAGCGGTTGCGAAAGAAAAGAGGAAACGGTGGTGACGCCGGCGTCACCACCTCCAGCCACCGCGCCGGCCGCACCGGCGGCGCCCAGCGTCGCGGTGCCGCAGACGGATAGCGATTTCGCCATGAAGGCAGCCGCGAGCGGTTTGGCGGAGGTCGAAGCCAGCCGGGCCATTAGCGAAAAAACCGCAAGCGAGCCGATCCGCCAATTCGCGCAAATGATGATCACCGATCACACCGCTGCGAATCAAGAACTCATGACGATCGCTCAAACGAAGCAGCTGACGCTCCCAACTGCGCCGGATACGACGCATCAGGAAGCATTGGGACGTTTGAAAACGGCAATGGGTGCTGAGGGCGATCGAATTTATGTGCAGGAATTTGGGATCAAGGCGCATCAGGATGCAGTTGCGCTATTTGAGCGGGAAGCCAACGAAGGTACGGATCCCGAATTGAAGGCGTTCGCCGCTAAAACGCTCCCCACCCTTAAAACTCATCTGGAGCATGCACAGCGCACCGCTGACGCCTTGCCGAAGTAAAGATGGTCGACCAGGCCCTGGCCGACGCGGGTTTATGCTTTAGCTCGGACAACGATCCGGGTATCCGGCGTAAACGGAGCGGCCGGGGTTTTTCATACGTGGACGAGAATGGCGTGCGGATCGAGGACGAATCGGTTCTGCAACGCATTCGTTCACTCGCCATTCCACCGGCCTACAAAGAGGTGTGGATTTGCACCAAGGCCAATGGTCATCTGCAAGCGACCGGGATCGATGCACGAGGGCGCAAACAATACCGCTATCACCCAGACTGGCGTGCGGTGCGCGATGCGGATAAATTCGCGCGCCTTTGCGATTTCGGGCGTGCATTGACCCGAATACGCAAGCGCGTCAGTGCAGATCTGAAGCTCCCGGGTTTGGCACGTGACCGTGTGATCGCGACCGTCGTACGGCTGTTGGATCGCACTTCTATTCGCATCGGCAACGAACAGTACGCACGCGAGAATAAGTCTTACGGCCTCACGACCTTGCGCACGCGCCATGTCCGCCTGCGCGGAAACCTTATCCAATTTGAGTTCCGGGGCAAGTCAGGCGTACTCCATTCGATTTCAGTGACGGACCCGCTGGCCGCAGAGGTGGTGAGAGGCTGTCTTGATTTGCCTGGGCAAGAACTTTTTCAATACCTCGACGACACGGGCGCACGACGCACGGTGACGTCTTCGGATGTCAACGCCTATTTATGCGCGGCAGGGGGGCAGGATTTCAGTGCAAAGGACTTCCGCACTTGGTATGCGACCATGGATGCGCTGGAGATGCTCAGCGCTTTGCAGTTCGAGACGCAGCGGGAAGCGAAGGCGCACATTAAGGAAAGTCTTCATCGCATCGCACAACGCCTGGGAAACACGCCGACGATGTGCCGCAAGGCCTACGTCCATCCGGGAGTGTTGCAGGCTTTTATGGAAGGTCGTTTAAGCAGCGTCGTGCGCGCTGGCCGGCGCAATAAACGGGAACAGCTCTTGCAACTTTTGCAGGACCTCTCTCGGGGCGCGTCGCGGCTCGCCAAGCAACCAAAAAAAACAAGAAGCTCGGCCCGTCCGGCAGTCCCGAAGGCAAGAGCTTTTAACCTATCGCAAGTAAAGGAGCAGATATGGCTGTAGAAATCTCAACTGCGCAACGGCGCATGTTCTTTCAGCCGATTTCCTGGGCGGCGATCTTTGCTGCGCTTGCAGTCGGCATTGCAGTGCAAATGCTCTTGATGCTTCTTGGGCTGGCCTTTGGCGCGTCTGTTGTCGAGCCCGTTGAAACCAGTGCTCGCGAAGTATCACTGAGCGCAACGACTTGGAGTACCGGCAGCATGATTATCGCCGCCTTCATCGGCGGATATGTCGCCTCCCGTTCATCGGGTCTCCGGCGAAAGGGTGACGGCATGCTGCACGGCGCCGTAGCGTGGGCTGCTACGACTTTGTTGTATGCGGTCCTTGCGTCGACAGTCCTCGGCCAAGCAACCGCGGGCGTGTTCGGCGCGCTACGTCCGCTCGTAGTGAGTTCATTGCCCGCTACCGGCGAGATTGCACAGAGCGCGCAAAGCGGTGAGCAGGCGCGTGCTGAAGTGCAACGTTCGCTAGAATCGGCCGGACTCACGAGTGAGCAGGCGCTGAACATTGTGGATCAGATGGCCGCCGTGTCGGGTGATCCACAAGCTTCTCCCGAGTCGCAAGCGCGTGCTGAAGAGGCCGCTGACCGGGTGGGCACCGCGACGGGATGGTTGAGCGCGGCAGTATTACTTTCCCTGTTGGCAGGCGTATTGGGCGGTCTTGTCGGTACAGTTGCGCAACGCCGCGTCACGACACGACAAGCGGATTATGGGGACGGACGCGTGCTCTCGCGCACAACTATTTAAGGACAATTTATCGTTGTGCAGCAGATCCCCGCCCTTTACGCGGGGATTTGTTTTTGGGCGTAGCGAAAGCGCGGGGCAACGGTTCTTCCAGTCGTTCGCAGAAATAAGCCACGGTACGTTGCAAGCCTGCATCGAGTTCGACAATGGGATTCCATTCCAGAGCGCGCGCCGCAAGTGAGATGTCGGGACAGCGCTGCATCGGATCATCGGCCGGCAAGTCGCGATAGACCAACTCGGAATCGGAGCCGGTCAACGCAATAATCTGCTCGGCCAGCTCCCCGATGGTGGATTCGCATGGATTCCCCAGATTGACCGGGCCGATGAAATCTTCCGGGGTCGCCATCAACCGCACCAGTCCTTCGATCAAGTCGGTGACATAACAGAACGAGCGAGTTTGTTCGCCGCGTCCGTAAATTGTTATCGGTGCACCGCGCAAGGCTTGCACAATGAAGTTGGACACGACCCGACCGTCGTCGGCCTGCATGCGCGGGCCATAAGTGTTGAAGATACGCGCGATCTTTACTTTGACGCGATGCTGCCGGTGATAGTCGAAGTAAAGCGTCTCTGCGCAACGCTTGCCTTCGTCATAGCATGCGCGTGGGCCGATCGGATTCACATGTCCCCAATAATGCTCAGGCTGAGGATGGAGTTTTGGATCGCCGTACACCTCGCTCGTGGAGGCTTGCAGGATGGGTACTTTCAACCGCTTTGCCAGACCCAGCATGTTAATGGAACCATGCACGCAGGTTTTGAGCGTTTGAACGGGATCGTTCTGATAGTGAATCGGTGAAGCGGGGCAGGCGAGGTTATAGATCTGATCCACTTCGACATACAGCGGGAAGGTGATGTCATGGCGCAACAGTTCGAAGCGCGGGTGGCGCAGGAGATGTACGATGTTCTCGCGGTCGCCTGTATAGAAGTTGTCCACACACAGCACTTCGTCCCCGTTTTGCAAGAGACGCTCGCATAGATGCGAGCCGAGAAATCCGGCGCCGCCGGTCACCATCACGCGTTGAGGTCCGCTTCTTTTCATCTTTGCTCCAATCAGGCGCAAACGCGCCGAAAGACCGCCAGCCAGTCGGCAACAAAGCGATCGATATGAAAACGCTCACACGCCAATTCCCGCGCGGTCCGGCCAAGGGCTCTCGCTTCATCCGGGTTGTGCAGCAGCGCCTGCATGCATTCGACGAGTCGCTCGACCCGGGTGTCGATATAACCGCTTTCCCCATCGCGAATGACCGCGCTCATTTCCGTCGTGGCAAGGGCAACAATCGGCAAACCCACCATCATTGCCTCGATCACCGCGAGCCCCATGCTGGTCCAGCGAATGGGATTGAAGAAAAAACGATAACGCGCCATGGCTGCCGGTAAAGCATTGTTTTCGATTTCACCCAAACCGCCGACGCGTTCCGCATCCATACCCACAAGGTCAAGCGGTACACGTTCGCGCACCGTGTGGAAGACATCCGCGCCCAGCCGTCTGCCTCGGCGCGGCAAGTTATTGACCACCACAATGCCGCGTTCCAACTCGCCGCTGTATTGGGCGGCGCTCAGCGGTTTTACGCCGTGCTCCACGACCGTGGTCGGCGTGCGTCCGCTATCCCACATGAGCCGATTGAAATGCGTGCAATGCACGAGTAGGGCATTCGCGTCATCCACCCAATGACGGGTGTCCGTGGGGTGCTCTTGCGGCGGATCATGTTCGAGATAAATGGCGGGTAAACGACGCTGTGCATCGGAGAGTAGATTCAACCGATCTTTTTCCCACCCTTGCTTGTGCTGGTAGAGCACACAATCGAAGGCCTGCTCGCGCACATGTTCGATGGGGAGATCAATAAGGTTGTCTCCCCAAGGGAGCGTGCCGGTTCTGCCGGCATAGCCCGGGGACCGCATTGCGTCGGCAATGACGTAGAAGTCATGGGGCACTTGCGATAGGTAATACAGATAATTGCCGTGTACATGCCAGGTCAAGATGCGGAGGCGTTTTGCCATGCTGACTCCAGAAGGTTAGGCCGCAAGACTGCTGTGCTGTCTGAGCATTCGCAGCGCGGTATTCGTCACTTCGGCGACCGTGACGCCGCGCGCACATTCGTGTTCGGTCGGGCAGGTGTGATACGCACAGGGACGGCAGGGCACGTCGCGCCACAACACCGGGTGTTTGCCGGTATCCAAGGGCGCCCAGCGACGCACGTCAGCGCCGGAAGACACCACGACACTGGGTGTGCCGACCGCCGTTGCGATATGCGAGATCCCTGTGTCGTTGCACACGACCAGGCGCGCCTCTGCGACCAGCGCAGCGGAAGCGCCCATGCTGGTACGGCCGACGAGATTGCGCGCCGGGTGGCGCATGCGTCTTTGTAGCGTCTCGCCGATTTCGCGTTCTTCGCCGCTACCGGTCAACACGATTTCAAAGCCGAGATCGGCGATGGCATCGGCGACCGCTGCGAAGGCATCTACAGGCCAACGGCGCGAGGGCAATCTCGCGCCTGCATGGACGCATACATAGGGACGAACAATATTGGATTCGGTAGCCAAAACCGCTGCGAGCTCCTCGCGTTCAGGCGGATGAATCGGAAACTCCAACGCCGTTCCGCATGAAGCAATACCCATCGCTTCCATGAGCTGGAGGTAAATCAAAATCTCGTGAGTTCCTGTTGGCCATACCGGGAAATGCGCAGGTACTGCCGCAGGATCGGGGCGATAGCCAAAAACAGCCTTCGCCCCGAGACTGCCGACAATGAGATTCACAATGCCTCCCGAGCCATGCATTTGAATGGCCAAATCGAACTGCCGCATTTGCGCATCAATAAAAAAATCAGGTAGTGCATCCAGGTCGGGTTCCCGTTCCGGCAGACCAGGGAAGCCGGGAAACGCCATGAGTTCGTCGACATAGGGGAAGCGGCGAACGAAATCGGCGGCCCAGGGCAGGCCGATTAATGTGATGCGCGCCGCCGGATAAGCAGCCCGCAACGCCCGCATGGCTGGCACAGTGCAAAGCAGATCGCCCAATTGCAGCGCGCGAAAGACTGCGATGTTGCGAATGCTTTCGCTGGGCATTGCCGTTCTCAAAATGTGCTCCGGTAGAGCGAGCAAGTGCGGCAAATCTGCGGCGGTAGGTCGGTCGCCAGGGCATGGCGGAAGTTTCCATAGGCAGGGCCGTTCCACACTTCTTCCACCCCTTGCGCGAGCATGTTGCCGAGGTTGACGCGATCGGCGGTCACCATGCAACAAGGCACCGCGTCGCCGCGATAATTCAGATAGGCACCGCGTAAGGGCCAGTCGCAACCGGGCGCACGCAAAGGCGCATCGCCTTCAAGCGCCGGCAGCCGTAGCCTGATACCCAATTCCGCCGCTCGATCGCGTGCAGCCGAAAAGGCGGTAGCGATGAGACTGCGATCTGCCGACAGCAAGCTTTGTGTGCCGTAGAAATTGCGCATCGGAATATAAGAAGGAGGAAGCTCGGTTTCGCCAAAATCATGCGCGAGATGCTGGACGAAGATCGAGTCGATGCTCAACTCGTGTGCGAGCCCCACGAGCGCGCTGAGTTGATCAAGATTCGCCCGCATAACGACCGTCACAATGCGCAATTCCGGCGTTGCGGAACCCGTTTCGCGCTTGGCCTGAACGATGCGACGGATATTGCGCAATACCTTGACGAAGGAAGCGCCGCGACGAATGTTTTCATAGACTTCGGCTGTCGCGGCATCGAGCGAAATGTGTAGTGCACCCAATCCGCTTTTCACGCACTCGTGAGCGCGTTCTTCGGTCAGCAAGGTCAGGTTGGAATTTGTCGAAACGAAAAGCCCGCGTGCGACGGCATGACGCACCATGCGGAAAAATTCCGGATGCAATAGCGGTTCGCCCAGGCCTTGGAGATGGAGTTCGTCCGCGTCCGAGAACCCATCCAATAGGCGGCAAAAATCGTCGAAGCTCAAATGCGCGGGTTGACCGTCAGTCGGCAGATCTTTACGTAAATCGATCGCGCACATCGCGCAATGCAGATTGCATTGCCCCACCGGTTCGATCTGGACAAAACGTGGCAGCGGAATATCGGCGCGTGCGTTCATGCGAAACGCACTCGAAACTTGAAAGCGCCGGCGATGCGCCAAAAGACGGCGACCGGCGGAATGAGAGCGGAGGTCACCAGCATTTCGGCAATGTGCCGCCATGAGCGCTGCGTATGGCGTAGACGCCGATAGGTGAAATGCGCCGTCCATGTCGCCCACGCGAGCAATGCAAAGCCGGCGAGGGATTCAGTGTCCGCGATCAGGCCGATGAGGGCGAGTCCCAGCAAGAAAACGGCGAAGTAGTATGACCATGGCCCATGCGATGCGATTCGGTGACGATAGAGCGCCGGATGTTTTTTGAAAAGCAGCGCCTCAAAGAAATTGTTCTTTTGCGTTTTGAGACTCACGCCCCAAGGCGCGGGGCGCACGGGATGCAATACGAGAGCCTCGGGCGCGGTGCCGATATATTGGCCCGATCGCAACAACGAGAATTGCAGATCGGAGTCTTCACGCCATGGCCGCCGAAAGCGCTCGTCGAAGCCGTCGACCAATTCCAGCGCGGTACGTCGGACGAAACAGTTAGCGGTCACAAATTCCGCAGTATCGAGGCCGGCCGTATTGAGTTCCCAGTCTGTCGGTTCAGGCGGAAGCGGGACCTTCACTTTGCCGGTCACGGCCGCATGCTGGGCTTGCATCGCTTTCAGGCCTTCGGCTAACCAGTTTCGCGACGGCACCGTGTCGTCATCGGTGAATGCGATGACGTCTGCTTGCGCCTTTCTCCAGCCCACATTGCGCGCAGCCGCCGGTCCGCCCCGCGGGGAGGGGCTGCGCAAGTAACGTATAAAGGTCTGGGCCGATTCCCTGGCCATGCGTGTGACGAGTGCAAGCGTATCGTCGGACCAACCATCATCCACCACAATGATTTCGTATTCGGCGGCGGGCAGACGTTGATGCCGCAGGGCGATCAAACATCGCTGCAATAGAACCGGCCGCCCGCAAGTGGGAACAACGACGGAAACTCGGGGCGTGAAGTCGTCAGTCTTCATGCCACGGCCCGAACCGCGTTTTGCGAAAACTCACCAGCGGCAACCGCTTGTGAACGCTTGCTCAACACATAGGAGCCCATTACCAGCGCATCGATCGGGGTGCTATAGAAGGCCTCGATAGCGTCGCGGGGACTACAGACGATCGGTTGGCCACGGCTGTTGAACGAGGTGTTCACCAACACGGGCACACCGGTCCGCCGCTCGAACGCCTTGAGCAGATTGTAATAAGCCGGGTTATGTTTGCCGTCTACGGTCTGCACGCGCGCGGTACGATCCACGTGCGTCGCGGCGGGAATATGCGACAACTTTTCTTCGCGGACGTCGTAGATGAATAGCATGAAGGGCGCCTTGCGCGTCGCCTTGCCGCGCACGAACCAGTCATCGAAACGCTCTTCGAGCACTACCGGCGCGACAGGGCGAAAATCTTCGCGGTCTTTCAGCTCATTCAAACGGGCCTTCATATCCGGATTGATGGGGGAGGCGAGAATCGATCGTGCCCCCAAGGCGCGCGGGCCGAATTCCATTCGCCCCTGGAACCAGCCGATGATCTGGTCTTGTGCGAGCAACGCTGCGGTTTCTTCCGCCGGATCCTCCATGCGGCGAAATGGAATCTTGCTCCATTGGAGTAGCGCTTCAATGTCCTCGTCGTCATAGGCTGGGCCGAGATAAGCGTGATCCATCTGCCAAGCCCTCGGGCCATGCCGTTCACGCAAATCTACCCATAGCGCGGCGCCGAGTGCCGTGCCAGCGTCGCCTGCGGCGGGTTGTACCCATACTTCATCGAAGAGTCCGGCATCGCGGATTCGCGCGTTCATGACGCAATTGAGGGCAACACCGCCGGCCATTGCGAGTTTGGTCTCGCCACTTCGATGGCGTAACCACGTTGCCAATTTGACGGCACTTTCTTCCAAGGCCTTTTGCAAGGAGGCGGACACGTCGAAATGACGCGCATCGAAGCGGCCTCCGCGTGGCCGCGCAGGCCCAAAATGCTTTTCCAAATCGGCATCGACGAGGCGATAACCGCCTTCATTATCGATTTGCAGCATCTTGCGGAACTTGTCGAGATATCGAGGTGTACCGTAGGAGGCAAGCGCCATGACTTTGTATTCATCCGAAGAATGCAGAAAGCCTAGCCATCTTGTCGTGTCCTCATAGAGCATGCCGAGCGAATGCGGCATATCAACCTGCTTGATGCGCTGGAGTTGTCCATCTCGCCAAATGCCATAAGTGGTGGTCGCCGCTTCGCCCCGGCCGTCGAGGGTCATGACGGCGCAATGCTCGAAAGGCGCGGCGAGGCATGCGCTTGCCTCGTGGGCGAGGTGATGCTCCACGTAATGCCATGCATATCGCAACTGTCCTTCGAAGCGTGCGCGCAAATGTAAGGGTGCGCCGTCCGCCAACTGGCGCGAAGCATTGTGTACGTATAGATAGAAGAGGGGGTCCCAAGGACCTGCGCCTTCCGCTGAAGGCGCGGAAGGATGCAGCGGTAGGTTGATCGCATGATGATCGGAAGGTTGGTAAGCCAATTCCCGTGGATCGAGAGAGTAAGCGACATGGTCCACGTCGGAGAGCTTGATGCCCGCTTCACGCAAGCAGTAATCAATCGCGTTGAAAGGCAATTCCCACACGGTGAACGGTACGGGTCGCTTGGCATGCTTGATCCGACTGAAACGTTCTTCTTCGGCCGCCGCGAGCACGACCCCGTCGCGCACTAGGCAAGCGGCACTATCGTGGAACGCAGCGTTGATTCCCAATGTATACATGTCAATCCTGCGGCAAAAGAAAATCCGGTTGTGTGTGCGGAGCGATGTCGTGCAGCAGCTCCTGCGCTGCGGCACATACTTGTGCGGGAGCGACTCCGCGAAGACATTGATGGTGGCCTTGCTCGCAGACGCTCCGATAGCAGAAACGGCAAGGGACATCCGTGTAAAGCACGCGTTGCGGAACCTGCCATGGACGATGCTGGGGATTGGTCAAGGCGTACAAATCCACGACCGGCGTGCCCAGGGCCGCAGCCAGGTGCGCCGGACCCGTGTTATTGGCAATGACCAATTTCGCATCGGCGATTAGCGCTGCGAGTTCGCCAAGGGAAAACATCCCTGCGAGCGGCCAAGCGCCATTGTGATTTCCAGCAACGCGATGGACGAGCGCCGCTTCATCCTCGCCGCCCGTCACGAGAACTTGATGGCCGGTCTCGCGGATCAAAGACTGCACGACCGCATGGAAATGTTCGGGCGGATAACGACGAGAGGCGGCGGTAGCGCCCGGATGGACCACGATCCAAGGACGCTGCAAATCTACGCCGAGCGCGTTTAGCTTGGATAGCGTTTGTTCGATCTCGCTGCGTTTTAAGCGAAATGAAAGTTTTTCGTTGGCCGTTTCGCAACCGATGCTGGCGACAAGATCGAGTTGTCTGCGCGCTTCGTGACGCACTCGGGTATGCGGTTCGATCTCCGGTTCCCAATCACTTAGAAGGTGATAGGGATTTTCTCGTGCGTGTGCAAGCCGCAGCGGAATGCCCGCCTGCCAACATAAGAGGGCGGCAGGCAAGGCGCTTTGGCTATATACGGTGAAAATTACAGCCGCATCGAAGCGCCTCGTTCTTAGCGTTTCCACCAGTGCCTGCATTTGGCGCTGATGTGCAGCCGACTCGTGTTTCATCCATGGCGCGCTGTAGACCAGGCAATCTTCGAGTTCCGGCACATAAGGAACGATCGCGGCGCCGGAAGTCGAGGTGAGTAAGGTCAGCTGCTTTCCGGCGACGCCGCTTTCCTTCAGTGCGCGAAAGGCCGGTGTCGTCATGAGCACATCACCCATCGCGTCCAGGCGCACGCACAAAATGCGGCGCGCACCGCGCCAGAAATCGCTGCTCACATGCACCGCTCGCGGGACCAAGGGGACGAGCGGCGCGTTCACTGACGCATCCCCAGAATATGCGCTGTCACCCCATCCAGATCGCGGGCGATATGGTCGGGTGTACGAAGACTCGAAGCAATCCATTCGGTTTCGGAACCCACGTCCAATAAGATACTGCGGCACCCCGCTCGATGACCTGCCTCGACATCATCGAGAATGTCACCGACCATCCATGAAGCTTCAAGATCGATGCCGCGCTCTTGCGCGGCGCGGGTCAACATACCCGCCGCAGGTTTGCGGCAATCGCAGGCAATGGCATAGGGTGCGACTTGCCCCTCGGGATGATGTGGGCAGTAGTAGAAGGCATCCAACCGTGCGCCTTCTTCGCTTAGCAAGGATTGCAAACGAGTCCATACAAACTGAAGCGCGTCTTCGTCAAAACGGCCAAGGGCGACACCCGCCTGGTTGCTCACCAGCACAAGCTCGTAGTTGTGTTCACCGAGCCGCCGCAACGCGTCTCCGACGCCTTCTCGCAGACGGATCTGCGAGGGGTCGACATTGAAAGCGACGTCATGAACGAGCGTTCCGTCTTTGTCGATGAAGACAGCCGCTTTTTTCATCCTTCGCTTTGCACCTGTTCACCCAGAGTAGATGCCCACACCGGCCCTTTGATCACGCGCTTGTAGACCGGCTGTAGTTCTTGAGCAATTTTTTGCCAGGTATAACGGCTGCGCACATGACGAATACCGGCGCGACCGAATGCGCGTCCCAGTTCCGGGTTGCGATAAAAACACGCAAGTCGATTCGCCAGTGCCTCCGGGTGCTGAGGAGGCACCAGGTAACCGGTGACTGAATCGACGACGCTGCTTTTGATTCCCCCGACTGAAGCGCCCACGACCGGTGTGCCGCAAGCCATCGCCTCGAGGGGCGTAATACCGAAGGGCTCATACCACGGCGTCGTCACAAACACGTTCGCCGCCGAGTAGTAATACTTGAGTTCGTTGCGGGGCCGCTGGCCGAAGAATTGAACCTGCTCCCAAACGCCTTCTTGTCGCGCAATCTCGATCAATCGTCCAATTTCCGGTGTCGCGGCGGGATCAGGTTCGGGAGTGTTGCCGCCGACGATCAACAGGCGCGCGCGAATACCGTGGTCCCGCGCGAGGTGACCGATGGCACGAATGACGTTGTCGATGCCTTTACGGGGAACCAGCCGTCCAAGTTGCAGAACAATGAACTCGTTCGGCGATAGCCCTAACTTCTCGCGTGCGTTGGCCATCCCCATCGTGGCCATTTCCGTCGTGTCGATGCCGCATCCCACGATGTCGATCTTTGCTTCATCGGCGCCATATAAATGGATCAAGTCGTCTCGATCTTGGGGGCACTCGGCCACAATCCGATCGGCTAGTTGGACCAGCTCTTCTTCGATTTGCACTCGGCTTGAAGGAAAACGATCAGCTTCTTGCTGATGGGCGCGTCGCACTTTTCCAAGGGCGTGAAAGGTGATAACGAATGGCAAGCCCAGGTACTCACGCAGACGTGCCGCGACTAATCCAGACATGAAGAAATTGGCGTGGGCAACATGAAACTGCCGTGTCGCGGCCGCGCAATGCGCGCCCATGCGCACAGCGAACTCCTGCATGTACGGAAGCAGCCGTTCCTTCTCGATAAATTTCGCCGGTCCGGCGCGAACGTGGACGACGCGAACGTTCGGACCCAAAGCAACGATGTCCGGTGAGACCTCATCATCACGGCGGGTAAACACATCCACCTGATGTCCCATCTGTCCTAGTTGTCGAGCAAGCTGCGCCACATAAACATTTTGTCCTCCGCTATCGACGCCTCCAAGGGCTGCGAGTGGCGACGCGTGTTCGCTGATGAGGGCGATGTTCATCTGGAAGGTTTCATGGCGTTGAAGTTTTGCTTCCTGCCTGCAACCCCTATGCCGCTTCACGAAGAAAAAATATCGCGTTCACACTTAAGAAATTTTTCTCAGTACTAGTAGACGCGTAGGACTTGCAGAGAAGAAACGGATGCAAACGCTCGATTGAATTATTCAAGCGGCTTGAAGCGCATAGATGTTAAGCCGATGTGTCTGTCAGACACATCGGCAAGATGTCTAGCGGCAAGATGTGTAGCGGCAAGATGTCTAGCGGCGCGGTGTCTAGCGGCGCGGTGTCTAGGTATGCGCCTTGCGGCGCGAGGGGCAAACTTTTGGAGCGCACCTCATGACACAACGCCCCCCGCAGGAACAAGATCAACAACCCGGCCGAGAAACGGAAATGCGTCCCGCGCCGCGTTCGTTTGCCGAAGGCTACATCGGGACAGCCCGGTTGAAAGGGCAAGTAGCATTCATCACCGGCGCGGATAGCGGTATCGGTCGGGCCGCAGCGGTAATGTTGTCGAAAGAGGGTGCGGACATTTCGATTGTTTATCTGGAGGAACATGAGGACGCACAGTTGACCAAGCGCGCAATCGAAGCCGCCGGCCAACGTTGCTTGCTCATCGCGGGTGACGTCGGTGACGAGCGCTTTTGCCGCGAAGCAATCGGTCGAACGATTGCGGAGTTTGGCCGCATCGATGTACTCATCAATAATGCCGCGGAGCAACATGAACAAGAAGATCCCGCGAATATCACCGGCGAGCAACTGCGCCGGACTTTTGCGACCAACATCTTCTCGATGTTCTATTGCATCACCGCCGCACTGCCGCATCTTAAAAGCGGCGCGCGCATCATCAATACGACTTCGGTGACCGCTTACAAAGGAAATCCCGTTCTTATCGATTACGCATCTACGAAGGGTGCGATCGTTGCGCTCACCCGCTCACTAGCGCTAGCCCTCGTGAAACGCGGCATCAGGGTCAACGCTGTTGCGCCCGGTCCGATTTGGACCCCGCTCATTCCCGCCAGCTTCGACGCCGAGAAGGTGGCGAAGTTTGGCGAACAAACGCCGATGGGGCGCGCCGGGGAGCCGGACGAGGTGGCGCATTGTTTTGTCTTTCTCGCGACAGAGGCCTCTAGTTATATGAGTGGCCAAGTTCTGCACCCGAACGGAGGGGAGGTTGTAAACGGCTAGCGCAAAGCTGGCCCGATTGCTGCGTTAGAACGCCCGGATAGCACTTTTGGCCCCTCAAGGGGTCTAAAATGAGTAAAAATTACTTAGTTCGGCAAAGCTTGCCGGTCGAACCGGGTTTAAATTGTTCTTGCGGAGGAATGTATGCCCCACGTTTTGCTCGTCGATGACGATCCAGAAACCCTGGAATGGATGTCCGAATTTGCGAAGGCTGAAGGTTTTACCGTGGCCAAAGCGGGTTCTTTGCGCGCTGCGCGTATACAGCTTGCGCAAAAGAAACCCGATGTGTTGATCGCCGACTTGCAACTGCCCGACGGAGAAGGGGTGGAACTGGCCACGGATTTGGAGGAACTCGAAGGTGTCGAGTTCGTCATGGCCACCGGCCACGCGACGGTAGAAAGCGCGGTGAACGCCTTGCGGCTGGGCGCAACCGATTATCTGACCAAACCGGTCGACCTAGATCGTTTGCGCGCCATTCTTCAGCGTGTTCCGGGCACCACAGAATTGCGCGAAGAGATCGGCGAGTTGCGTCAAGAACTGCGCGGACTCGGCCGCTTCGGCCACATCCTCGGCAATTCGCCGGTGATGCACAAACTTTATGATCAACTCGGTCGCGTGGCGCCTACTTCCGCAACGGTGCTGCTAATCGGCGATAGCGGTACAGGTAAAGAACTTGCGGCACAGACCATCCATGACTTGAGCCGTCGCAAAAAACATCCCTTCCTGCCGCTTAACTGCGGCGCAATGTCCCCCAATCTGATCGAAAGCGAACTTTTCGGCCATGAAAAGGGCAGTTTCACGGGTGCAGACCGGCAGCATGTCGGCTTTTTTGAACGCGCGAACGGTGGAACTTTATTTCTCGACGAAATCACCGAAATGCCCATCGAGCTGCAAGTCAAATTGCTCCGCGTCCTCGAAACGGGTGCCTTCATGCGAGTCGGGACCAACACACCGATCGCGACGGATGTCCGTGTGATTGCAGCAACGAACCGCAGTCCGATGAAAGCGGTGGCTGACGGGAAATTGCGTGAAGACCTTTATCACCGCTTAAACGTATTCCCGATCAATATGCCGCCACTGCGCGAACGCGGGACGGATATCGAATTTCTGGCGCAGCATTTCTTGGATAAGCTCAATCGTGACGAGGGTTCACAAAAAGCTTTTTCGCCCGCTGCGCTCGCCGCTCTTTACGCGCATAGCTGGCCGGGCAATGTGCGCGAATTGAAAAACTATGTACAGCGCGTCTACATTCTGGCCGATCGTCTAATCGATGTTGAATTCGCACCGCGCATTTTTGCCGATCCTGACCCGAAACCGATTTTGACCGTGCGAGTCGGCAGTACGCTGGAAGAGGTTAATCGCCGACTGGTCGAAGCGACCATGGCCGAATGCGGCAACGTCCGACGCAAAGCTGCCGAAATGCTCGGCATCAGTCTTAAGACGCTGTATAACCGCCTCGCTCAATACAACGCAGAAAAAAATGGCGGGGCAATCGAACCGCTTGAAGACGAGGACATGTACGAGCCGAGCGAAGCACGCTCTTAAGGAGGTCTCCGGTACACGGCTTGCAACTTGGTTGCGGCTTGTACAGGGAGAATAAAAATGAGCCTTGAACTGGTTTTGAGTTGGGTTGCTCTGGGCATGGCTGCCGGGTTATTCGGCAACTTGTTGCGGAGCAAGCGGCTTCCCCTCTGGGATGTGATCAGCTTTGCCGTGCTTGGCGCGATTTTGTGCGGATTGATCGCTTGGGCGCTTCACCTGTCCGGTTGGGCAACTTTCCTTGCGCTGCTCGGCGCGATTGCAGGCAGTTATATGACGCCGCAGTACATCGCCCCAAGCGCAAAGCGCAAACGCCACTCCTGGTTCACCGCGTAAAATGAATGAGCAAAAAAAAGGGCGCCTCGGCGCCCTTTTTTTTGTTGCCTTTTAGTTGGTCGTGCGTGAGCGCCGGTGTTCGGACGCGGAACCGTTGCGCGCGTAGGCCGCATCGTCCTCTTCGAACTCTTCGTCGATCTCTCCGAGTTCATCGAGTAGATCTTCCTTGCGCGCCTGCATTTCGTCGCCCAGTTCGCCGAGATCGAGATCCTTGAGCTTCCGCACAAGCGGAAACATCTGTTTTTCTTCTTCCTTGACGTGGTGTTCGACATATTCGGCCAACACCGAGAAGTGCGCCTTGTACATTGGATCTTCCGGTTCGAGCGCCGTGATTTTGTCGATGAGGCCTTCGACGGTGTCATGTTCCACGTCAGCTTCTTGCAGCTGTTCGAGCAAAGCTCCGTCGGCGCGGGAGCGGACCGCCGGATAGAAAATTTCAAGTTCCAAGAGGCTGTGCAGCTTGAGTTCCGCGCAGGCACTTTCAACCACGAGTGCAAGTTCTTCCTCAGCGCCGCCGTTTTTCAGCTTATCGAACTCCTTGAACAGCTTGGCGACGCGTTGGTGATCGGCGATCAACAAGTCAATCGCGTCCTGGTTCTGGCTTAAAGACATGCAAACTCTCCTCGAATGCGGGTGCGGAATACAGCCGCGTCCATCGGCTCTGCAATGCCTATACCCGGGGGCGATGCGCTGGTATGCCTTATGCATCTAAGCAGCAAGACAAAGGAGAGCGATATGGCCGAGCCGCGCACGCAAGCGAAGCATCAAGTTCCTGTGCAAGGAAGCACCGGAATCGAAGACGAAATTCACGAAGAAACCCGGAATACGAAATTCCGGCAGCCGAACGACCGCGATGAAGCGCCGGATGGCGGTCAAACCGGCACAGACCGCGATACCGATCAGTTACAGCGCGAAATCCCACAGGCACACGCTGACATCGAACGAGGATTGGTGGACACCGATCGACGCGGCGTACCTTCGGATGTGCCTTCTCGTAAAGGTAATGAGGCGCCATGACGGGCACGTGCCTTGCGTAACCAAGCGGAGCGGCAGTTGCCGTTCCATCTGTTTCAATCATCATAAGGAGTCCTCACTATGCAAAATCCCGGCATGCAATCTACCGGTACTGGTTCTGCCGCCGATATCGAGGCCGCGCGAGACCGTACTCAGCAAGGCATCGACCGCGCAGCGGCGTCGGCTCATCAGACCGTCGACAAGCTCGCTTCCGCAGCGCTATCGACCAAGGACCGTCTGCTCTCTACCGGTGAGCAGTGGTATTCGCAATCGCAACGCGGCGTGGAATACACGCGCGAATGCGTCCGCACTCATCCGCTGGCATCCATCGGGATCGCTTTGGCCGCTGGGATGCTGATCAGCCGTCTTACTTCGTCCCGTCACTAAGAGATTCTTATGGCCGTTACGGCGGAAGACCTGCGTGCACAGCAAGAAGCTGTGCACGCGGACTCGGGATCGTTCCGAGGCCTCCTGCGCAGTGGACAGCAGCTTGTCCACAGCTATGCGCTGCTCGCAGTGCTGGATATGCGCCGTGCCACCGTTCAACTCGCGTGGCTCATTGCCTCCGGCGTGCTCATCGCAGTCCTCGTGGTGACCGCCTGGCTCGGGCTGATCACTGCTTTAGTCACGTGGCTTGCCGGTCAAGAGTTTTCCTGGCCCGTCATTTTGCTGATTGCTGCCGGCTTGAATCTGGTATTCGCCGGTTTGCTTGGTTGGCGCATGAAGGACTTGATTACTGAAATGCCTTTTGCGGCGACGCTCCGCCAACTCAAAGGCGATTCGCCGCAACCGCCGGATGCTTCATCATGAATTTACGCTTGAGCGCTCTCGACGAAGAAATCTACTTGGCCGAACAACTTATCGGTTTGCGTCGTCAGGCTTTTGAAGAATCGGTGGTGGCATCGGCACATCGTGCACGAGAGAAGGCTCGCGACACGATCAGCTCGCCGATGTTTTTGATCGGTATGGTGGGTGTGGGAACCGTGATCGGGTATTTGGTGTCTGGAAAACCGCGCCGCGCTGTTTCGGAAACGACGGCAGAGGTGAAGAAGAAAAGTATCTTAGGCATGTTAGGCGCAGCGGCCTTTTCTATTGCGCAAGCCCGCTTTGGCGGTCCCGTAGGTCTTGCCCAGTGGGTGGCGAGCAAGATCGCAACGCGGCAAAAAAAACAGGTCGACGCTGTTGTGGAAGGCATGCAGTATCAAGGCGCCCCCGTCGAGTTCTAATTCACCATCTACTGTTTCGTTCCCTTGACACCTTCGCCCCGTGCGATTTTTGCGAAGGCGGCGCAATCGCTATTTTCACCAGGTCCCGTTTCGATCAAGGGTATGAGCGCCAATAACGGGTTCACCAATCCGAGCGCCACGGCGGCCCCGCCGCGCGCCACGAGCGGCCCCGCCTGCGGTCTTACTTTCGGGTCATTGAAGTGGCCTGTCACCATCAGTGGTGTACGGGCGACGAGAACGCTGCGGTCTTTGGGCTGCGGCACGACCCGCAGATCGAGCGCTTCCTGATCCAGATCAACTTTTCCTTCGAGAATAAACACAGTGTCGACGGTATCGATCACCGCAATTTCAGGAACGGCTTGCCCGCTCTTGAGGTTGAAGTCGGCGATGGCGCACCGAAGCGGTACGGGTTTATCTCCGCGAGAAAAGAGAATGGCGAGCGCCTCGCCGGCGTCCAATCCCGCGAGCTCGAGTAGCAGCGCGCTCATATGACCGCCGTTAACCATTAACGTCACTTCACCGTTTGACGTTGCGGCCATTCTTGCGATGGATGCGCCTCGCGCATCAAGCTTGACGCGGCCAAACAGTTTCCCCGCCGCTGCGCGCTGTTGATCGAGCTTGGGAAACATTTGGGCGAGCTCGAGTTTGTCGATGGTGAAGGAAGCAAGCGCCCGCGGTGGGGATTCCTTGCCTTCAATGGAGATATCCGAGCGGATGGTTCCGCTCGCCATCTCGAAATTGAGCGGTTGCAAACTCAGTTTGGAGTCGTCGATTTTCAAGTGCGCGCTCAACGCATTAATAGGCACCGCATTCGAACGCTTCACACGGTCCGCACGAAAGCGGACGTCCGCATCCATTCTTGGCCATTTATCGATTCCGAGTGGTTTGCTCGGTAACACACGGTCGGTGGCGGCCACTTGTCGCGCTTGTGCTTTTTGCTCCGGAGATGCGGTTTCCCCCGCTTTGGTTTTTGGCGGGGCGCCGACGAGCGGGCCCAAATCGTCGAAGTCGAGTAAATGCGAATAGAGATCCGCACGTAGAAGCGGTCGCGGGTCTCGCTTTACATAGGCCAATTGCCCATTGATGTCGCTATCTCCGATGCGTCCCTCAAACGGTGAGAAGTCCCAAGTGTTATTGGCAAAAGCCAAGCGGCCACGTAATTTATAGGGCGGCGTACCCGGTAGATTGATGCCCAGTTGATTGAGCTCGGCAAGATCGTCACCGGCCAAACCCAATTGCACGTCCATACCCTCGAAACCGAGCTCGCGCAGATACCCAACCGCTACGGCCGTGGTATGACCGAGCGTCGCGGCCGCGGAAACACGGGTAGGCGAAGCAGGGCTCGGCAGTTGCGCCGGCGTGCTTAAAACAACCCGCATCGGCGCATCGCGGAACTTGCCCTCGGCTTGCACATGCACCTCGTCGCCGCCGCCCACACCGCCGAAGACATCCACGTCCATCTCGGTTTTTTCGTCACGGTCGCGGTAATACACGCTGGTGTCGACGATACTGATATGACGCGCGCGAACGCGGCTTGGGCCGTCGTCCTCTTCTTTTTCATCCATTTCCCAGGTGACGCGATCGCCCTCGCGCTCCAGACCAAGTCGCGTCGCTTCCACGCGTGCCTCTTTGAAATCCAGACGTCCGATGAAAAGCGGAAGCCAGGCGGCGCAACCGCTCAAACTACGACTATCGACAAGTGCCGGAGTTTTGGCCCAACCAGGGTTTGTGATGCGCACATCTTCGGCACCCAGATACAGGCAACTACCCACGCGTATTTCGATGTTTCCGATGTGCGCCTCGCGACCGGTATCGGCGGCAATTCGCCGTTCCACAAAGCGCTCAAGCCAATTCGCATCGGCGAGGAGGGCGACACACGCGACGATAGCGGCGAGGACAAGGATGCTGCCGAGCAAGAGCTTATGCGCGCGCTTCATTGCCGTCTCTTTCATTGATGTGCTGTTGTCGTTCGGCAGTATTGCCGGCGTTTTCCGCGATTCGGTCTGCACGTACCTTGTTGTATTCGGCGCCAATCAACAATGCTTGGCTGCAGTAGTAGACCCACATCAGAACGATGACGAGCGATCCCGCCGCACCGTAGGCGTCGGTGAAGCCTTCGCGGCCCAGGTAAAGCCCGACGAGGTGTTTGCCCACGACGAAAAGTATCGCGCTGAGCAAAGCGCCCGGCCAAAGTGAGACGCGGCGCGGCTGAATACTAGGCAACCACCGCAGTAGCATCATGAAGAGACCGGAGATAATGGCGAGGGAAACCAGGGTGTCTAGCACGAGCACGACGGTTGCGAGCACCGGCATCGTGTCGCCCAACCAGGCCGCGAAAGCCGATAAGGCCGCGCTCAGCGCGAGCGATACAAGCGCCACAAAACCCACTGCGAGGACCAATGCAAAGGAAATCAGTCTTGCCTTGACCATCCAAGAAAGGCCATGTTTGATTTCCGTCGATTCCTTGTTGATGGTGTCGAGCGCATTGCGCAACTCTAGGAACACGCCGGTTGCGCCGACGAAAAGCGTCACAAAACCCACGATGGCGCCCGTCCACTGACGTGTTTCGCTGACCATCGCTGTATCCAGCATGTTCTCGATGGTGTCGGCGCTACCGGACCCAATCAGTCCGCCAACTTGTGAAACGATTTGGGAGCGTGCCGCATCGACGCCGAAAGCAATCCCCGCGACCATGACAGCCATGGCCAATAGGGGCGCCAAGGAGAAAATCGAGTAGAACGCGATGGACGCGCCTAAGCGTAGGCATTGATCGTTGCTCCATGCAGACAGTACCGCTAAAGGCGTTCGCGCCTTATGCTTCAGCCTTCCCAAAAGGGAACGTGGAGGGGAAGTCTGCGCTGGTAGGGCTGATGCCATAGGATGGGGCATGACGCGCCGGGCGCGCACACTCTGGGGTTCTTGTTCTAGACAGAGCAGGTTTTTGCAAGGCACATGCCTTGCCATAAGTACAAACAAGCAGGCCAAGAACAATGAAAGAAATCGTACTGCCGCATTTCACCGAGGAAGGCGCGCCGGAAGCGGAGGATGTTGCCGCGCGGCGGGCTGTGCTCGTCCGCACCTTCACCGCTAGCGCTTATGTCGCCGCATTACTCGCTTGCGGTCTTGCGATTGCGGCATTGCTTGCTGACGTTTCCGGTTATTACCTTGTGCTTGCCCGCTGGGACGGCTGGCCCCATGTGAGGTTGCTCGACGCAGCCTGCGTGCTGCTCTCCTCGGTTTCAGTGCTCATGCAACAACGAAGGGATCCGGCGAGGCGCATTTGGGCACCTATTCTTTTTGCGCTCACTGTCCTGATCCTGTTACTGGTTTTGCTTTGGCCGGGGATTCACGGCGGCATGCTCGAACATGCAATGGCCCGTTACCCCGCAGTAGCCTTGTTGACCCTTCAGGTGGCGTTGATCGGCGGCTATCTGGCCGGTGACTGGGGGCGCATGATCGCGCGCGTTTTCGGCGCGGCAGTCGCGGTACTCGGTTTTTGCGGTCTGCTTGGCGTCGGATTCCGGCTCTCGCTCGGGATGCCGCCGCTGATGCAACTCTCCTTCCCCGGCGGCATCGCGCTCATCTTGCTGGGTTACAGCATGTTGGTGGGCCGCTCCGACCGTTGGCTGGCGGAACAGCTCACCAGTACGCGGCCGTCCGCAATTCTCATTCGCCGTCTGTTGCCGGTCGTCGTCGTACTGCCGGTGTTGTTGGCGGTCGTTCGTGTCTGGGCACAGCACGTTGGCCTCATCGATACGGCGATCGGCGTACTCATCATTATGGTATGCAGCGTCGTGATTCTCGCCGGCTTTGTACTGTGGACCGCAAACATGATCGAAAGCGCCGATGCGGCCCGCCATCGCGCGCAACGCAGCGCCGATGCGCAGCGCGAATGGCTCAAAGTGACGCTGATCAGCATCAATGACGCTGTCGTGGCAACCGACCCGGAAGGCGTCGTTCGCGTGATTAATCCTGCGGCCGAAGCCTTGATCGGGGTGAGCGGCGAAACCTTCGTCGGGAGCAGCCTCGCCGGTATCGTTGTTTTTTCAAAGGATGGAGGCGCTGCCGGCGATCTTTCGCTGCAGGATTTGCTGCAATCCGAAGAAGCGGATCGTCGGCGCATTCTCACGCTGCGTCGCATGGACGGGCATGAAACGCCTGTAGAGGTGAGTACGGCGCCGATTCGCGACGCCGCAGGTCGCCCGCTGGGCAGCGTGATGGTGTTGCGCGATGTGAGCGAATTACAGAAAACCGAACGCGCATTGCGTACCGCTTACGAGGAACTCGACAAGCGCGTGGCCGAGCGCACCAACGCGTTACAACAAGCCAATGCCGCCCTGCACGACACGCTGGCGTTGTTTCGCGGCGTCACCGAAAGCACGCCCGACTTGGTCTTCGTCAAGGATTTGCAAGGCCGTGTGCTCATGGCCAATCCGGCGACGACCAAAGCGCTCAATCGCAAAGAATCGGACATTGTCGGTAAGCGTGCGACGGAACTCGTGCAGGAAGTGCATTGGGCACAGCGTGAAGTTGAACATGACCAGCGCGTGGTGTTGAGCGGTCAAGTCGAGCGTGCCGAGCAAGTGCTGCCTACTCCCGAAGGAGAACGCACCTATCTCTCGACGAAATCACCGCTTCGCAATGAAGAAGGGCAGACGGTCAGTGTCATTACCGTCGCGACGGATATTACTGAACGCAAGCGCATCGAGAACGATCTGCTTGAAGCGCAACGTTTCACACAAGGATTGCTCGATACCGCGCCACTCGTTCTGTATCTCATCGACCTCAGCAACGGTCGCATCGTCTTTGCAAGCGGCATGGTCCTCTCCGCGCTGGGCTATACCACCGACGCGCTCCTTGCGATGGATGCGGAGGCCTTGCTCGATCTGGTCCATCCCGAGGACAAACCTGTACTGTCGGCCCATCGGCATACGTACGAAACCGCGCCCTATGAGTTGAAAAACTTCGAACTGCGTTTTCGTCACCGCAACGGCGATTGGCGCTGGTTGCACTGCCGCGAGCGCCTTTTCGATGCAGCCGCGACGAAGCGGCTGGCTTTGGGCGTCGCCATCGATGTGACGGATCGGCGGCGCGTCGAACGCGAAAGGGAACAGCTGATTTCTGCCGAGCAGCGGCTGCGTCACGAAGCGGAGCGCGCAAACCGCGCGAAGGACGAATTCCTGGCGATCGTGTCGCATGAGTTGCGGTCTCCGCTCAATGCTCTGCGGGGGTGGAGTTTTCTGCTCGGCAATTCGCGTAGTCCCGATGCGGATTTGATCGAAAGAGCGACGCAGGCGATTAAACGAAACGTCGATCATCAGGCGCGGCTGATTGACGATCTGCTCGACACATCGCGCATCATGAGCGGCAAACTTACGCTCGAGCGCCGTCCGCTCAATCTGGTCGAAGTGCTCAACAGCGCGATTGAAGTCGTTCGTCCGGCAGCCGTCGCCAAACGTATCACCATTGACTTCAGACATCCGCCTAACAGCTTGAGTATCGACGGCGATCCGGCCAGATTGCACCAGATTGTCGTCAACCTACTCACCAATGCGGTGAAGTTCACACCCGATGAAGGGCGCATCGACATCAACGCCGATGCGGTGAACGGTTTTGCGCGCATGGTCTTCACCGATACGGGCGTCGGAATCGAGCCCGACTTTCTACCCAGAGTATTCGAACGCTTCTCACAAGCGGATACCTCCACGACACGCAAGCATGGTGGCCTCGGTATTGGGCTTGCCCTGGTGCGCCATCTGGCCGAGATGCATGGCGGGCGAGTGTGGGCCGAGAGCGAAGGACAAGCTAAGGGCGCGACCTTTACGGTGGAGATTCCACTTCCCGTCAGTGGTACGGCCGTCGCGCAAGCACCCGCTGCACCCGCGCCGGAATTCCAAGACGATAGTCTTGCCGGACTGACCATCTGCGCAGTGGACGACGATCCGGATGCCCGAGATATCGTCAACGCGACGCTGCGCCGCGCCGGTGCAACCGTGCATAGCGCTTCCTCCGGTACGGATTTGATCGCGATCCTCGATAGCCTGATGCCCGAGACAAGGCCGGATGTGATGCTCATGGACTTGGCCATGCCTGGGGAGGACGGTTTTGCCGTGCTCGGCAATGTGCGGGCCTTGGAGAAGCGCAAGGGTTTAGGCGACGGCAAGCGTGTGCCGGTGATCGCAGTCACGGCGTTCACGGATATCGAGCGGACGCGCGTGCTGGAAAAGGGATTTGCGGAACACGTCGGAAAACCTTTCGACCCGAATGCACTGGTGAACACCATCCTGCGTGTATCGGGCGGCATTCGATCCTGAACAAGGTACGCCGCTTGCGTCCGAGCAAAGCATGTCCCATCGAATCTTCTTTGCTTTGATCGTGGCGTTGTCGCTTTCACCTGTGGCCGCGAAAGAGAATGCCCCCGCTGCTGCGTCAGAGAAGCGGCAAAGTGCGGAGTGGGTAACGCGTTGCGATCGGGTCTCGGAGGGCACACGAATGGATTGTTTGGAAAAGCTCAGAGCGGAAGCGCTGCAACGCTTTCTCGACAACGAAGCGGCTGCACAGCAGGAGCAGAAGGATAAAGCGGCGACGAAACAGCCGAACTAGCGCTCAGCCCGGACACCGAGATTATTGAACCGCAGTTCCCATACCTGCGCGCCGGCAGGCTTCGGCGCAACGGCGGCAAGCTTCCACACACTCATCCATGTGACCTAATTCGGCGCAACTGTGGGCACAGGCTTCACAAACTTCGGCGCATGCGCCACAGACTTTTGTTTTCAAAGTTTGGGTCGACAAAAGATAACGGGCGACCGCATTACACAAATCTGCGCAACCGAGCATCAAACCCAAATGCTGCGCTTCGGCGTGACGGCCCCCCATCGGAAGACACTTGCTGATCACCGCATCCATGCAGGTACGCGCGCAATGAAAACACGCCTCGATACATGCGCGGCTATGGTCGCGGTCATCCAGAGCAGAGGGAACGATTTCAGGCATTTTTAAGACCGACCGGAAATTTCTTCAGTGGAGCCCATCAGGTCCTCCTTGTAGCGGAAAATTTCCGCTCCCAAGCTACGTAGCGTCGGCGGGATGCGATCTTCGAGCAACGGAAAAAGTTCCAGTTCCTCCGCAGCCATATGGGATTCCACCAGGTCCATCAGGTCGAGCATCAATCCATCGCAGGCTTCGATCGCTAAGGACTCTGCCCGTAGGTTGCCAATGATCTGTGCGATCTCTTCATGGTCTTCGATCGATTCGGCGACAAGGTCCGGCGCTTCATTGCGCACATTCGGATAGAACACTTCCGCTTCTACGCGGCTGTGTAGCTCGATCTGCATACAGATCGCCTGTGCGAGCGAATTACGCACAGGCGATGCAGTATCCATCGCCTCTTGATAGCTATCGAAGAGGCGGCTGATTTCCTCGTGGTCGGCGCGTAGTAGTTCGGTTGCGCCTCCGCAAAGGCTTTTATCGGTGAGGGCGGTGTCGAGGTCCATAGTCCTTCGCTCGTTCGGCGTACGTGCTTGTAGAGCAGGCGCCGTTCCCACCCATGTCGGCCTGGGGCAACAACGCAGGAGTGGGCCCCCCCGTTGCTTCGAGGTTCAGTAGCGTCTCTCAGGTAAACACTGTGTCTTACGAAGATGGTCTCTTGGAGCGAATCAGCGCGCTGAACATCGCCACGGAGTTTTTGGTACCTAACATCAATACGGGGTCCCGTCCCGCCGTCGCCCAATGGCTCAAAGCGGATCTCGCCGCCTTAGAACAGCTTCGCGACCGGATGAAGCGGGACGGTGATCAATGCCCCGGCGCGCTCTCTGCGCTGACTGCCATCATCGATGCGAAACACTCCGCTCTTGGGCGTATCGATACGAAGAAAAAGCCCCGGCCTCGCAGCGAACCTACTAAAAAAAGCGATAAAAGACGGCGCACCGCGCGCAGTCGCACGAAAAGCCTCGTCGCACCCCCCGCGCTCTAATCGGCAATTTTTACCGTGTGCTGTAAGTATTGCCATGCCGCGCGTAAATTATCTATTTGTTTTCAAATAATTAATTTTTGTTCTGGCCGCACATGCCCGCCGGAATAGATCTTGCGGAAAAGGCCCTTGGCCTGCGTGCGGGGGCACCGGGGATAAGGAGATTCCATGTCGACTAAGAGCGCCGTCATCCAGGACGAGGTGACTTTCGAAAGCCATTTACTCAACACGCTGCTGGCCTTCCGTAAAGGCGACTGGTCCGCTCGCATGCCGGCCGATCTCACAGGCGTTCCTGGAAAAATCGCTGATGTTTTAAACGACATCATTGCGACCAAAGAGCACGTGGCAAAAGAATTCGAACGCGTGAGCCGCGTGGTCGGGCGTGAAGGGAAACTCTCTCAACGTGCCGATGTTTCCGGTCTTCCCGGCGGCTGGGGCGAGATGGTGCAGTCGATTAACGCGTTGATTGATGACCTGG
>DATEOW010000129.1:0-12253 GCA_035273665.1 Burkholderiales bacterium
CGGCAGCCCGCATTCTAATGCCGGCTGCCGCCACGAAACTGCCCTCCGTCAAGGCCCTCGCAGAGGCCGAATGTTATGATTCGCCCTCTGTTCCATCTCCCCTCACGCCAATGATCGAACTATCCATCAATGGTGAATTAAAGCGCATTCCCGCCCCTATCGATGTGGCGGGGCTTCTGGCCGAATTGACGCTCACGGGCAAGAAAGTCGCCGTCGAGCGCAACGGCGAAATCGTCCCGCGCAGTCTATATGCCAATACCCGCCTGACCCACGGCGACAAACTGGAAATCGTGGTCGCAGTGGGTGGCGGCTAAGCCGCGACTTGATTCAAAGGATTTGCAATGAACGCCCCTGCTTCTACAACCACTTTGAGCACTGACGCGCTGACCATTGCCGGCAAAGCCTACGGTTCCCGTCTGCTGGTCGGCACGGGGAAATATAAGGACTTCGATGAGACACGGCGCGCAATCGAAGCGAGCGGCGCAGAAATCGTGACGGTAGCCATCCGGCGCACGAACATTGGTCAGAACGCAAATGAACCGTCCTTGCTCGATGCCGTGCCGCCATCGAAATACACCTATCTGCCGAACACCGCAGGCTGTTACTCGGCAGAGGATGCGGTCCGCACTTTGCGCCTTGCCCGCGAACTACTGGACGGTCATAACCTGGTGAAGTTGGAAGTGCTCGGCGACCCGCACACCCTCTTCCCGAACGTTCTTGAAACCCTGCAGGCCGCGAAGACCTTAGTCGCCGAAGGCTTCGACGTCATGGTTTACACCAGCGACGACCCGATTATCGCGAGGCAACTGGAAGAAATCGGGTGCGTCGCCATCATGCCCCTTGCTTCGCTCATCGGTTCGGGCATGGGCATTCTGAACCCCTGGAATCTGCAGCTCATTATCGAGCAGTCCAAGGTGCCGGTTTTAGTCGATGCCGGCGTGGGCACCGCATCCGATGCGGCCATTGCGCTCGAACTCGGCTGTGACGGTGTTTTGATGAACACTGCAATCGCCGCTGCCAAGGATCCCGTCCTCATGGCGGGCGCCATGAAAAAAGCAGTTGAGGCCGGCCGCGAAGCCTTCCTCGCCGGCCGCATGCCTCGAAAACTTTATTCCGCTATGCCCAGTTCCCCCACAGGCGGAATGATTAGTCCTTCGCGTTAACCGCCCCTCTATGAGCAACGCGCCTTTCCCGCGCCGTTCGGTGCGCAGCTTTGTGCTGCGTCAAGGGCGCGTATCCAATGCCCAAAGTCGCGCCCATGAAGCGTTGATGCCTGCTTATGGACTCACTTTCCAAGCTGCGCCTCTCGACTTCGCAAAGATCTTCGGCCGCGCTGCGCCGACGATTCTCGAAATCGGCTTCGGGATGGGAGAGACCACCGCCGACATTGCAGAGGCGCATCCGGAGCAGAACTATCTGGCCATCGAGGTGCATACGCCAGGCGTAGGCAGTCTGCTCAAACAAATTCAGGCGCGAGCGCTTCTGAACGTTCGCATCATTCAACATGATGCCGTCGAGGTGTTGGAACACATGATTCCGCCCGTCAGTCTCGCCGGCGTGCACGTCTTTTTCCCCGACCCTTGGCCGAAAAAACGACATCACAAACGCCGCCTCATCCAAGCGCCTTTCGTTAAGCTTCTTGCCTCGCGCATGGCTTCGGACGCCTATCTTCACGCAGCAACGGACTGGGAAGCGTATGCGGTGCAAATACTCGCCGTTTTGCGCGAAGAGCCTTCGCTAATAAACACCGCCGACAATTTTGCACACCGGCCTGCAGATCGCCCACAAACGAAGTTTGAAACGCGCGGCTTGCGCTTGGGCCACGAGGTGTGGGACATCGTATTTCGGAAAACCTAAGACGCGGACCCCGTTTCGCCGATTACCGATGCCAGCGCACGGCCCAAGGGACTTTCCTGCTCGCCGAGCATCCGAATCGAACCTTTGGCGATGGCAGCGGACAACTCCTCCGAAGTGAACGTACGCGGTGCTGCAGAAGCGGAGATGAAAGCGTACCGCGTCTTGCCGGGACTCACCCAACTGAGACGTGCTCGGATCGGCGGCTCGCTATCGTTGAACTCCACCAAGGCGCGTTCGGGCAGCAAGCTGTGCCGAGGTCTGAACGCAGGTTGATAAACCAGCCGGTCGGCTAATCCAGGGGGCGAAGCGCTTGGCATGACAACCTCTCCGCTGCGCGCTCTTTGCAAAATTGCGGTGTGACTTTGCATCAAGGCGTCGAGGAAGGCCCGTTTTTCCTCCTCGCCAAGATCGATCGCAGTCATCCCCTGTTGCGCGGCCTTGATGAGCGGCGGCAAGGAAATGGTAAACGCGTTGATCTCCTGCCGTGTCTTGGGGCGAACGCTGGCGAGCAAGGATTCCATGGTCTCCAGTGCTGTTTTCCATTGATCCTCATCGCCACTGAGCCGAGTGCCCGCCAAAAGCTGAGACCAATACTGTTGTAAGAAATCGCCCAAAAACTGGGGCGTATCGGGACTTAAGGCGGCGTCTACAGCGCCCTTTGCTTGGGCCATCGCCTGCGCTTCGCTTTCTTGCTCCAGCAATCGGTCGGTAAGCGCGCTCAACCCGCTTTCTTTCGATTCGGCAGCTTGACGATACAGGACGTCCAGTCGCCCCTTTGCGTCTTGGAAAAGGGACAAGTCGCTGTCGAAATCGCGAATCAACTCATCAACAATTTCTCGCAGACCCAAGACAAAATCCCCCTCCGGCCGCATATCGATAACCGGATCGCTCCCCTTTTCCGTCATGGAATCGAGCAAGACGCGCAGTGGATGCTCCCGCCGCGCAAAAAAACTGCGATCAAGCAATGCTGCTTTGAGCGCGACGATCTGAAGCCGAGCGATCTCATCACGAACGGGCTGCGCGAGCGTCTTCTCGCTTAGGAGAAAATCGAAAATCACGGCAACCAGCTCGCCGGTGAGGCGATCGAGGGGGTGTTCATCCGCCTTTTGCATGCCTTCGATGATCGATCGCAGATCGCCCGCACTTGCCTCGGATGGTTTCGCAGAGAGATTCCTCTGCATTTGCGTCAGCATTTCCAGCAAATCCGGGTCAGGCCGGGTGCTCAACGCTTGCGCATACATCACCCCGTCCTCGTCGGCCAACATGCGCGCACCGTACTTGCGATTGACTTCCTGCCCTTGCAAGAGCGTTGTCAGGATTGCGGCAAGATCGATGGGCGATGAGCTGCTGCCCGGCATGAGTTCGCGCAAGGCCATCGCTTGACTGATTTGCACCCCATCGACACTTTTTCGAATGGCTTGGCGGTTTGACTTGTCGCGCTCGATTTGCGGACGGTAATCCGAACGAACCCCTGCACGAATGAACAGCTCGTTCAGTTCGTCATAAAGCGCATTCAAACCGGCGGTGATATGCGGCTGGAACACATTCACCAGCGTGTCCTGCACCACCTCGCCTTCGACCAGACGTTCCAATACCGATCGAACCGCTTTCAACACCGTCCCTGGGCCGATGGGATTTCGCACGCCGTCGGCTTTTGCTACCCCGAGCATGTCCGCCATGCGGATTTCCACGGCAAAGAGCGCGCCGCCGTCGATTTCATCGAGACTTTTTTGTACGAGCTTGCGCAGTCCCATCTGTTGATTCAACACGGCGTCGTCTAAAAGATCGAACTCCGCAAAGCGGTGGGCGCCGCTATTCTGCGCGCCGGTCAACCAACCGATTTTCTCGTCGAAGGTTGCCTGGATTGCATCTTCGAATTGCGGCAGAAAACCTTTCACGCTCAGCGCGGCGACCGCGTCGACCGCTCGTAAAAGGAGTTGGTGTTCTTCGTGCGATTGGGCTTGCGCCCCAAGGCCCTGGAAATCCTGCGGCGCCGATTTCAGCGCATCCGCGGCGCTCGCATTCATTTTCAACCGCATCAGCTCGCGCACTTGCGCCAGCAACTGAGGGTTGAAGCCGCTCACGCGGGAATGCCCTCGTCGGCCGCCTTTTTATAGTGTTTGTTGGCGTCGTCGAATTTTTCCAATCTTTCGCACAGCTTCGCCAGTTCGCGATGAGCGGTGCGAGTCGGCTGTTGATTCAAGCTTGCCTCGAGATAGCTGGCGGCTTTCCCCCACAACTGGCAATACACGCAGAGACGCCCCAACGTTAGCAACAGTGCAGGGTCGCGTGGCCGTGACTTCAGCCAAGCTTCGCATTGCTGAATACGATCAAGCGCATCCTCGTCCTCACATTCGCCATAAAGCAGCGCCAGCTCGCTTGACCATTCCGCATTGAGTGCGTCGGCAATAATTTTGTGCGCTTCCTTACAACCCCCCATGCCCATGAACAATCTCGCAGCAATGGCGGCAATGCGAGGTTCACGTTTTTCCTGGCTCGAAAGCTCACGCCAAAACGCTCGCAACCCATCGCTATCGAGGCCTTTGCGCTTCAGACCTTCGACGATCGCGGTAATGCGCATCTGCTCTGTTGCCAATCGCGACAGGGGGTCGCGCTTTTCGAGGATGCGGACCAGCCGGATAACCTCGTCCCAATTTTGGGCGCCCTGTTCGGCGCGTAACATCAGCCGCAAAGTGGCGACCTGCTTGGGTCCGTGCTCATGAAGTTCGCGCAGCAGCGCACGCGCTTCATCGAAACGGCGTTCGTCTAGAAGCATTTCCGCTCGCGCGGCAATCTGGGCCCGACGCGAGTGGCCGGGCACTTGCGCAGCGCGATCGAGCCATTCGTCTCGGCGAGGAAAGGCGCGGAGCGCATGCGCTGCCCTTGCCGCGAGCAAGGCCGAAACCGTCGGCGCCGTGTGCATTTCGAAAGCGCGTACCGCGTACCGGTGCGCTCGCGCATACCGCCCCTCTAGAAAAGCCTCCCACGCGTGGCGTAACGCGGATTGCCCCTTTGCGTCTCGGCGGCGACGTCGATATGCGGCGATGTAAGAAGGCAGGCTCAGTGTATGACTGAGTCCTCGCAGCAAAAGATAAGCCCCGAAAAAAGACAGCAGCAGGGTCGCAATAAGAACAGGGAGCGAAATTTCTATCCGGTAGGGCGGATAGATCAACAAGGCATAACTGTCGCTGTAGCGCGTGACCAGAGAGAGCGTAACCGCCAACGCAAAAATCAGCAGAAAGGAAATCAACCAGCGCATGGTTCCTTAACGCACGCGTTCACGCGGCAGTTTTAGATTTTGTATGGCGGCAAGGCTATCTGAAATGGTGGGTAGATCGACGTTGACTGCCGCCTCATGGAGTTGTGCCACAGTCCCCGCTGCCGTTACGACAGCCTTTTCGCGTGGGTCGAAATATCCACGCAAGATTTGTTCAGCCGCTTTCATATCCGCCCGGAACGCGTTCTGATCTCGTTGCAAGAGGGCGATGCGCCCATGCAAAAGACGCAGCTTTAAATTCTCGCGAGCGAAATATCGCTGCTCAGGCGACAGCAACTTCTGATCGACCGCATCCAGCCGCTGGACCCGTACGAGTTGTCGCAATTCCTGCCAAGCGCCCTGGGGCCACCGTCTCCACCATGGAGCGTCGGTCTGCGCTACCGCCGGGGCATCTTCTTTCGCACGCGCATCGATCAACAAAGGCAGGCTATCTGCCTGGGCGATGACTTGATCCACGCGCAAAGTCATACCCGTCACGTCGACGTTCGGTGCGGCTCGCAATTTCTCAATATCTCGAGCAACCGCTTTGCGTAAGGCAAGCAATTGCGGCCGGTCGGATCGCGCAAGCCGAGCGTCCACACTTTGCAATGCCAGCAAGGCGGCTTGCACATTGCCCGCCAGTTGCAATTGTTGGGATGCGATCGTCAGCGTTTGCTCGATCTCCGCCAGGACCCAGTCATCGCGATTTCGAGACAATTCCTGATAAAGCGTTTCCAGGGCGACCTGCTGACTTTGAGCTTCCGCTTGCTTGGCATCCAAGGCGCCGACTTTGGCTTGCATTTCACGCACGGCTTCCTGCGTCGCCTGGGAAATCAGACGCGCATCCCGCGCTTCCGCCGAGACATCGCGAACCTGACGCGCAATCTGTTCCCGCGTCTGGTTCAACTGACGCCGCATGTCATACCAGCCCGCGGCTGCGGCGAGAATTGCAAGTCCGCACAGAACCAGCGCAATGGATGAATTGCCCGCGCGACGGCGTTCGCGCTGCTTGGCAGCGGGAACGGGTGTCACACCCGGCGGCGGATCAATGGATGGGTCAGTCATGATCTCGTTATTCGGCGATTCCCGAACTCTAACGGAAAACCCGTCTAATGCCGACAATAGGCCCTCGTCGCCCGGCGGCGTAAGAATGATCGCGCTATGACCGAGCGCACGCGCCTGATCGGCAATGCGCGCATGCGGCAAGAGTAGCGGTGTGTGCAACAACCAGGAAAGCGCGTCGGGTCCCAACATCCGATGCAAGTTGCGCAAGCCCTCGCTGGATGTCACGACAATCGCGTCGATGCGGCCCGCCGCCCCAGCCTGACGTAAGGGCCCTGAATCCACCTGCGGCATGATGCGCCGATAACAAGCCGCATAGTCGATGTGCGCACCGCGCGCCGCCAAGGTATCGCCCAAAAGCGGTCGCCCGCCTTCCCCGCGAAAAATGACGATGCGTTTGCCATTTACGTCTTGGAGCGCGGGCAAGCCGAGCAGACTTTCGCTGTCGTAACGCCCCTCCGGAACGGACACGTTGCGCACACCATAGTCACGCAATACCGCCGCGCTCGCGGGCCCAACGGTTGCCGCAGCAAGATCGCTCGGCCAGGAACGTCCCTCGGCATGAATGAACCGCATCGCGCGATGCGTCGCGTTGGGACTGATGAAGATCGCCATGTCATAGCTGTCCAAGCGACCGGCAACGTCTCGCAATGCCGAGCTGTCGTCGATGTCAGCAATGGCAAGTACGGGAAACACAATCGCGTCGCCTCCCCGCTTGCGAATCTCCGCCGCAAGACCCTCGTTTTGACCTTCCGGCCGCGTCAACACAACGCAAATGCCCGCGAGGCTCATGCTTGTCCTTCCAGAATGGCGAGAATCTCCATTGCACCTTGGGCACGAAGCGCTTCGGATACTTGGAGACCCAAGCGTTCCGGGTCAGTTACCGAGCCTTCCGCATCGGCGCGCGCTAGGCGCGAACCGTCCGGCAATCCAACTAAAGCGCTGAGATGTATCCGTCCGTTGCGAATGTGCGCGTGCGCGGCAATCGGTACCTGACAGCTGCCGCCCAAACTGCGGCTCACAACGCGTTCTGCATTCACGCAGGCGGCACTGTCCGCATCGTTAAGGGCGCTCAGTAAGGCGCGTACCGGGGCATTTTCCTCGCGACACTCGATCGCCAGCGCCCCTTGCCCTGCGGCGGGCACGCTGAGCGCCAATTCCAAATAGCTGCGTATGCGGTGCTGCGCGCCGAGCCGCTTCAAACCCGCGGCGGCCAGGATAATGGCCGCGTATTCGTCGGCGTCCAGTTTCGCCAAACGCGTATCGAGGTTACCGCGCAGCGCTTTGACGGTCAGATGGGGAAAACGGCTCCGCAGCTGCGCTTCACGCCTCAAGCTCGAAGTGCCCACGACACTGCCAACCGGCAAACTTTCCAAGCCGGGAAACCGGTTTGACACGAACGCGTCGCGGGGATCTTCGCGCGGCAGGACCGCGGCGAGACAAAAGCCTTCAGGAAGCTCCATCGGGACATCTTTGGCCGAATGAACGGCCAAGTCGGCTCTGCCCTCCGCCATCGCCACTTCCAGTTCCTTGACAAAGAGACCCTTGCCGCCGATCTTCGCCAGCGAAACATCGAGAATTTGGTCGCCACGGGTGGTCATTCCCAGTATTTCCACGCGCAGCCCCGGATATAATCCGAGCAAGCGCGCGCGGACATGCTCGGCCTGCCATAGGGCCAAACGGCTCTCGCGCGAAGCGATAACGAGACGTTCTAGACTCACGATTGAAGGCAGATGTGCAGGGGCCGACAAGTGGTTGAGGGAGGGGCAATCGGCGCGCGGATTCTAGCACGCATGCATCGGCGTCCCGCCCAAGCGTTTTCGATCGTCGCCGGAATGTTGTAGCGAACGCCCGCCCGCGGGCCCGAATCACCTCTTCGATATTTGAGGCCCAACGTGAGTGCCGCCCTTCCCTTGAAAAGTGTCCCTGCCACCGCTGCATCCACGAAAACGGATAAGGACGCGCCGCTGCGCGAAGACATTCGTTTGTTGGGCCGCATCCTGGGTGACACCCTGCGCGAGCAAGAGGGTGAAGAAATGTTCCGCGTCGTTGAGCAGATCCGCCAAACCGCCGTGCGCTTCCGGCGCGACGGCGATCCGCAGGCACTCCAGGATCTCGACCGCCTTCTGGATGGTTTAGACCACGAACGTACCATCCCGGTGGTTCGCGCCTTCAGCTATTTCTCGCATTTGGCCAACATCGCGGAAGATTTGCACCACAACCGCCGTCGACGTTATCACCTCATGAAGGGTTCACGTCCGCAGGACGGCTCCATCGAACTCGCACTTGAACGCGCAAGAAAGGCCGGCATTACGCCCGAGAAGGTCCGCGAATTCTTCGATTCGGCGTTAATCAGCCCGGTGCTGACCGCGCATCCGACCGAAGTTCAGCGCAAGAGCATTCTCGATCGTCAGATCGAAATCGCACACCTGTTGGCCGAGCGCGATCAACGCATCATGACTCCGGAAGAAACGACGGAAAATTTGGAAGCGCTTCGCCGCGAAATTCTCACCCTATGGCAGACCCGAATGCTACGCATGGTGAAGCTGACTGTTGCCGACGAGGTCGAGAACGGTCTGGCTTATTACCGGTACACCTTCCTCTCGGAGTTGCCGCGGCTTTACGGTGACATTGAAAATGCATTGACTAATGAGTTCGGTGGCGCGCCGGCACCGTTACCGCCTTTCCTGCGCATCGGCAGTTGGATCGGCGGAGACCGGGACGGCAATCCGTTTGTCAATCGAGACGTACTTGCGCATGCACTAACCCGTCAAGCGAGCGTCGCCTTCGATCACTATCTCGCAGAGTTGATCGAACTGCGCTCGGAACTGCCGATTTCGGCCAGCCAAGTCGAAGTCTCGCCGGAACTAAATGCTTTGGCCGCCGCGTCGCCCGATTGCTCCGAACAAAGGCAAGACGAGCCCTACCGTCGCGCAATCGTAACGATTCATGCGCGCATTGGTGCGACCGCCCGAAAGCTCGCCAAACACGATCTTCGGCGCGGGAACGAGACGCATGAACCCTATGCAAGCGTGGACGAATTCATACACGACCTGGAAATCGTGCGCGATTCGCTGATCGCACATGGCTCGGCTGCGCTCTCGCGCGGCCGTTTGCGTGATCTCATCACGGCAGCAAGGGCCTTTCGCTTCAACCTTTGCACACTCGATTTACGGCAAAACTCAGACGTACACGAATCCGTCGTCGCGGAGTTACTCGCTCACGGCGGCGTGACCAACGACTATCTGAAGCTCGATGAAGACGCGCGGGAAGCGTTGTTGGTGCACGAGTTGCGTACCGCACGTCTGCTACGTTCGCCTTATGTCGAATACTCCGATCTCGCACAAAGCGAGTTGGCGATTCTGAAAGAGGCCGCCGCCATTCATAAGCAGTTCGGCGCGGAAGCGTTGCCGCATTACATCATTTCAAAAACTACTTCAGCGTCCGACTTGCTCGAAGTTGCACTGCTCCTGCGCGAGTTCGGTTTGTTTGTTCCCGGGGAGCAGCCCAACGTCGCGATGCGCATTATTCCGTTGTTTGAAACCATCGCCGATTTACGCGGATGCGCGCAGATCATGGACCGGTTTCTTTCTGAGCCGGGCATGCTGCATGTGGCGCGTGAATGCTGGCGCGGCAGCATCGAAATCATGCTGGGTTATTCGGATAGCAATAAGGATGGCGGCTTTCTCACGTCGAGCTGGGAGCTATACCAAGCGGAAGTGCAGCTGCACAAACTGTGCGAGCGACTCGGCTTGACGCTGCGCTTATTCCACGGGCGAGGGGGCACAGTCGGGCGCGGCGGCGGCCCCACTTATCAGGCGATTCTTGCGCAACCCGATGGCGCCGTGACCGGACAAATTCGCATTACCGAGCAAGGCGAGGTGATCGCGAGTAAATATTCCAATCGCGAGATCGGCCGCCGCAATCTAGAGACGATTGTTGCGGCCACGCTGGAAGCGACGCTTCTGGAGAGCGAGGCCGGAGGAGAGACCGAGCGCTATCGTGAAGTGATGGATGTCTTGTCGGGCCATGCCTACCGCGCCTATCGCGATCTGGTCTACGAAACACCGGGCTTCAACGACTACTTCCGCGCGGCAACGCCCATTCGAGAAATCTCAGAACTCAAAATCGGCAGCCGCCCCGCCTCGCGCAAAGCCTCCGATCGCATTGAAGATCTCCGCGCTATTCCGTGGGTCTTCAGTTGGGCGCAAAGCCGTGTGCTGCTCCCGGGCTGGTACGGATTCGGGTCGGCGGTGCAAGCCTATCTTGAAGCGGACCCGCGCAAGGGACTCACGCAATTACGCCGCATGTGCAAGCGCTGGCCCTACTTCCAGACGCTGCTCTCGAACATCGACATGGTGCTCGCCAAGACGGATATGGCGATTGCTTCGCGTTACGCATCCTTGGTGCCGGACACCGCACTGCGCGACCGCGTGTTTGGCCGCATCATGGAAGAATGGAAACTGACCTACCAAGCCATTCTGGATATCACCGGTCAGCGGGAGCTCTTGGAAAGCAATCCTCTGCTCGCGCGCTCCATTCGCAATCGCGTGCCGTACATCGATCCGCTTAATCACTTGCAAGTCGAATTGCTGCATCGGCATCGCACGGGACCGAGCGACGAACGCATCCATCGCGGCATTCATCGAACGATCAACGGGGTTGCGGCGGGATTGCGAAACTCGGGCTAGGCTGAAGTTGAGGCTGAAGTCAGCGGCTACCGGCTAGTCCTTTTACATGGGGCCATTGTCGACGGCTAACGGCTAATTTTTCGGCGCAGCCGTCCAACAGTACGGCCCAGCCCGCGCCCTCGTCCGATTCGCTCGCGCGCTCAAAACCGCGTACACGGTCCCGGGCGACGAGGCAGGAGCGATGTATCCGCACAAAACTCTCTCCGAACTCCTGCTCCAACGCAGTAAGCGATTCTTCGATGAGGTATTCCCGCTCGCTCGTTTTCAAGGTGACGTACTTGAGTTCTGCGCGCAGGTAGAGAATATCGCTCACCGGCACCAGTTGGATTCGGCCCCGCTCGGCGATCGATAAAAAGCGGCGCGGACCTTCAGCGGCCTGAGTCGCCACTGCGTCCAACTTCTCCCGAGTCAGCACTTGCGCCTTCTGTAGCGCACTGAGCAGCCGCGCCCCTCGCACCGGTTTCAGCAGATAGTCCAAAGCGTTGACTTCGAACGCTTGGATGGCATGGGCATCATGAGCGGTTACAAAGATCAGCGCAGGCGATTTATCTCCACGCAGCAAATGGCGCGCGAACTCCATGCCACTCATCTGCGGCATGTGAATATCGACCAGCACCACGTCTGCCGGCACTGTTTCCAGGATGACAAGCGCTTGCCGACCGTTAGACGCTTCCGAAACGATCTCATGGGGAAGCTCGGCGGCCAAGTCGCCCAACACCGCCCGCAGGCGCTGTCGCGCCGGCTCCTCGTCGTCAATCAACATCAGGCGCAATAGCTTCGTCATGCCGCGAGCTCTTTGCGCTTATAGGGCATCGACATACGGATCTCGTAGCTCTGCCCTTTTGCCGACGCTTCCAACACGCCTTCCGCATCGAAATGAAGCGACAATCTTTCGCGGATGTTCGCCAAGGCCATGCGATTGCCCTGCCGACGTTGTTGATCGCTGTGATAGGGGTTGCGCAAGCGAACTTCGAGTCGATCGCGCGTGCGCGCGATAAAAATCTCAATCGTCCCAGCGCCTTCACAAGGCTCGACACCATGATAGACGCCATTTTCCACCAGCGGCTGTAAAAGCAGGGGCGGCACAAGCGCATCCAGGGGCGCTTTATCGATTTGCCAAGACACGATCAACCGGTCGCCCAGACGCAGTTGCTCCAAATTCAAGTATTGCCGGGTGATTTCGATTTCCTTCGAAAGCGGTATCAACCGCTTGTTATCGGCCATGAGCGTGCGATATAACTCGGCGAGATCTTCCAAAGCGGTTTCGGCTCTGCGCGGGTCGCTCCGCATCATGGCGAGGACGGCATTCAACGCGTTATATAAAAAATGTGGGCGTATGCGAGCTTGCAGCGCCTGTAGCCTTGCCTCGGCGAGAACAGGCGAAAAC
>DATEOW010000130.1:0-8826 GCA_035273665.1 Burkholderiales bacterium
CCGTGCAGGAGGTCGAGGACATGTATCGCTATATGGCTATCGCGAACTACGAAGATCGCTTCGTGATTCCGACTTCGCACCGCGAGTACGCCGAAGACACTTTCGACATGAAAGGCGGTTGCGGTTTCTCCTTCGGCAACGGTTGTTCCGACGGCACAAGCGAACCGAGCCTTTTCGGCGGAAAAAAACACAAAACCATTCCGATCAAGCAAGCCGTTTGAGGAAAACGTCATGAGCACTTTAAAAGCCTTATCAGCACTCCTTAGTTACCCCTCAGAGGAAATGGTACGTGCGCTCCCGGAAATCACGCAGTTGCTCGGTCAAGACAAGCGCCTCGCCCGTCACGACCGTGAGGCGCTAGCCGACTTGATCGGCGAATTGATGGCGACCGATTTGCTGGATGTACAAGAGCACTACGTCGATCTATTCGATCGCGGCCGAGCGACCGCACTGCATCTGTTCGAGCACGTCCACGGCGAGTCGCGCGATCGCGGACAAGCAATGGTCGATCTGATTCAAATCTATGAGCGCGGTGGTTTCGCTTTGACCACGCATGAGTTGCCTGACTACCTTCCGGCAATGCTCGAATACCTGAGCTATCGCCCCACGAGCGACATGAAAGAAATGCTTGGGGACTGCGCGCATATTCTCCGTGCCGTCGGTGAGACGCTGCAATCTCGAGATAGTCGTTACAGCGCTATTTTTGGCGCATTGCTCAGCTTGGTCGGCGAACCGAAGCTCAGCCCTGTCACGAGGCGCGAAATAGAAGTCGACAAGTCGCTGGATGAGGAATGGGCGGAAACCCCGGCTTTCGACGGAGCTGCGTGTAGCGCGAGCCGGCCGCCGAAAAAATCCGTTATTCAAATCGTCAAACGCGCCGCCTAAGGAATTCGCATGAACTATTTCAACCAATTCGTGTTCGGCATTTTTCCGTACATCGCCCTGGCTGTATTTTTCTTGGGCAGCCTACTGCGCTTCGATCGCGAGCAATACACCTGGAAGAGCGATTCCTCGCAACTGTTGCGTCGCGGCCAACTGAGGCTGGGATCGAACCTGTTCCACATCGGCGTGCTGTTTTTGTTTTTCGGTCATTTCTTCGGCATGCTCACACCGCACTTCGTCTACGAGCACTTCATCGGGGCGGGCGACAAACAATTGATGGCCATGATTTCAGGCGGCATCGCCGGCACGCTGGCCTTTATCGGTCTGAGCATTCTGCTTCATCGTCGTCTGAGCGAGCCGCGTATTCGCGCAACCAGCAAGCCGGGCGACATCCTGATCGTCGTGCTGTTATGGCTGCAATTGGCGCTCGGTCTCGCAACCGTACCGCTCTCCGCCCAGCATCTGGACGGTAGCGTCATGTTGCTCTTGGCGGAGTGGGCGCAGCGCATTGTGACCTTTCAAGGCGGTGCCGCCGCGCTAGTCGCCGGGACTTCGTGGGTGTTCAAAGCGCATATGTTCCTCGGCATGGCCATTTTTCTCGTCTTTCCCTTTACGCGGTTGGTGCACGTGTGGAGCGGTTTTGCCGCAGTCGGTTTCCTGTTTCGCGCGCCGCAAATCGTACGCACCCGTCGTCGGATTGCTAAGGCTTCGGCGCGTCCGGTCGTCCAGCCGGCCGTCGCGGGCGGTGTACAGCCGCGGACCCGTCCCGCACCGCATCCTGCAGTAGCGCCGATTCCTGCGCCCGCACTGGACCTCGCTGCAGAACTCGATCTGAAACGCGCCGAAATCTGAGCGAATCTCCAAGGAACCGATATGAATATTGTGAATGGGGTTGTGATCAGCGGCGACTCGCCCGCCGCCCTTCGCGTCAACGCAGTGAGGGAATTGTTGTGTCAGCGTGCCGCTGAGCTGGGTCTGTTTGAAGACGGTGCCGCGGAGAACACTGCGATCGAGCGCCTGCTCGATCTGGAAGCGCAAACGCCCGAGCCCACTGAAGCAGAATGCCGACGCTATTACGATTCGCATTTGCACGAGTTTCGTAGCGGCGATCTTGTCGCGGCCCGCCATATTCTATTCGCGGTAACGCCGGGCACGCCGATCGACGCACTGCGCGGCAAGGCGGAACAGGTACTGCATGACTTGAAACAGGCTCCGCAGCGTTTTGATGAACTGGCGCGAGAGTTGTCTAACTGTCCGTCGGGGGAGCAGGGCGGCAACATCGGCCAGTTGTCGCGCGGCGAGTGCGTCGGAGAGTTCGACGCCGCGCTCTTTGAGAATGAGGCGACCGGTCTCCAACCGCGCTTGGTCAATACGCGTTATGGGTTTCATATCGTGTCGATCGAACAGCGGGTCGCGGGCAAGCAAGTGCCCTTTGAAACCGCAAAGGAACAGATCGCCCTGCGGCTCACTGAACAGGTGGCAACCAAGGCACTGGCGCAGTACGTGCGTATCCTCGCCGGACAGGCACGCATCGAAGGCATCGATCTGCAGGGTGTCGAAACGCCCTTGGTGCAATAGCGCATGCCGGATGAACTCCTAAAACGCCTGCAACGCTTTGAGAAGCGCTACTTTCCGCAATACAAAAGGGAGTTCCGCGCCTTGGCGCGCGAGGGGCAACATCCCACGACTTTATTCATCGGATGTTCCGATTCTCGCCTTGTGCCGCATTTATTAACGAATAGCGGGCCGGGCGAGTTATTCGTCGTCCGTAATGTCGGCAACTTCGTACCGCCGTTCGATGCCTCTCATGGTTATCACGGCACTTGTGCAGCGATCGAATTCGCCGTTCTGAACCTGAATGTGCGCGATATCGTCGTCTGCGCGCATAGTCATTGCGGCGCGATACGCGCGCTTTATACAGATCTGCATCCGGAAGCGGTGCATATGCGCGAATGGCTGGAATTGGGGCGCGATGCGGCCCTGCCGGTCTTGGCTTCTGAGGAAGCCTTGCGTAAAACCGAACAGCGTTCGCTGGTGATCCAACTGGAACGGCTGATGAACTACCCGATGGTTGCGTCACGCGTGCAAGGCGGCCAGATCTTCCTACACGGCTGGCACTATGTGATCGAGGAGGGGCGGGTCGACGTGCTCGATGTGGCCAGCGGTCGCTTCCGACCCGTTGATGAAGCACGCGAATCGCCGCGCGTGGAGTATTTCGATTTGCTGCAGTAAGGTCGTCGATAGTCATGTCATTGATGTGCACACCGAAATTCAGGCTTTCTTCGACGACCGCGTGACCAGGCCGCAGTACTGGCGCGGGCCATGGTTCTGCCCTAGAGTCAAGCCATGAACGATTACGCCATTGCCCGTGCCCTTCATGTCTTCGGCGTTGTGCTCTGGATCGGTGGCGTCGCCTTCGTCACACTCGTTCTTCTTCCGGCCGTGCGGCGCTTTAAAGATGAAGCGGAGGGCGTTGAATTCTTCGAGCGCGTCGAATCACGCTTCGCCAACCAGGCACGCTTAACCACCGTCCTGACCGGAGTAAGCGGATTTTGGATGGTGTGGCGCTACGAAATGTGGTCGCGCTTCGCCGAACCTTCTTTCTGGTGGATGCACGCCATGGTCGGGGTTTGGCTACTGTTCACACTGATGCTCTTTGTCCTGGAACCCCTGTTTTTGCATCGCTGGTTTATCGCCCGTGCGCGCCGCGATCCCGGCGGAACCTTTGTCCTGATTTTTCGCATGCATTGGCTGCTTTTGGCGTTTAGCCTCATCACTGTCGCCGGTGCGGTGGCCGGCAGTCACGGCGCGTTTTAGGCATCAATCGCTGGGCGCACTGCGCCCGGCACTGTTTATAGGCTGATTGACCGATTCGATTGGGCGTCGCGCCAATTCGATGCGAAATTGATCTAGATCGACCCGGACCTCAAAGCGGGGACTAGAGTGGATGCATGTACGCCGCCTTGAAGGCTTTGCATATCTCCGCCGCAGCCATTAGCTTCGGGTTATTCGCGTACCGGGGTGCGTTGATGCTGGCCGATTCGCCTTTTCTGCGGCAACGCTGGTTGCGGATCGTGCCACATGCCGTCGATACGGTTTTACTTGCCGCAGGCGTTGGATTGGCTTTCATGTTGCGACAAGTGCCTGGCGAAAGTCCCTGGCTGACGGCAAAACTGATTGCTCTGGCAATCTACATTCTGCTGGGCGCAATAGCACTCAGGGGGCGCCGTGGCATGGCGTTCTTTGCGGCGCTCGCGGTTTTCGCATATATCGTAGGTGTGGCAGTAAATAAAAACATCGGCTCATGGTTCAACCTATAAACATCCACAAAAGTGTCCCCCTTGCCGCACCCGGCGAGGTCGGCCGCTGGCGTATCTTGACCGCCGCACCGCATCGCCTGATGTTTCTCTTGGGCGTGACGCAGATCGTGTTGAGTCTGCTTTGGTGGAGCATTGATCTTCTCGGTCGCTATGCGCAATGGTATTCGCCCATTCAATGGTCCGTGCCTTCGTTGTATGCACACGCGTTTTTGATGATGTATGCCGTCTTCCCGCTATTTGTCTTCGGCTTCACCTTGACCTCAATGCCGATGTGGACCAAGCAGCCGGTGCAACGGGGCAGCTGGGTGACCGCGGGCGTCTTGTTCGCGATCGGCATCGTCGTGATGTACGTGGGCTTGGCTCTAAGCACGATCGTCGTCGCAATGGGTGTGCTGTTCTATCTTGCCGGTTGGTTGGTCGTATGGGGCGCGCTCTTAGGGCTTGTGGTACGCAGTCGAGGCAAGGATGTTCACGCGGTGGGCATCGTCTGCCTTCTTGGCGTTGGCGCAGTGGCCGTTGGATTTTTTGCCGTCTCACTCATTACGGGCGACTGGTTGTTTGCGGACATAGCCCGCCGCCTCGGCATTTGGCTGTTCCTCTTACCCTTGTTCATGATTGTCAGCCACCGTCTCATTCCCTTCTTTTCGAGCCGCATCATCCAAGACTATGTGATGTACAGGCCTCGTGGCTCGCTCAGCTTATTATTTGTCGGCTGCTGCGGTCATGTCGTGTTGGAGTGGTTCGACCTGTCGATGTGGACCTGGCTTCTCGATCTACCCATGGCCGCCTGGGTCGGCTATCTCGCCTATCGGTGGGGGGTCGCGCATAGTTTTCGCGCGCCCCTGCTTGCCATGCTTCACAGTTCTTTAGTCGCGCTTGCAATTGCGTTGACACTGTATGGCATCGCAAGTTTTGCGGCATTGCTCGGCGCTCCGGGCATTTTCGGACAGGGGCCTCTTCACGCCCTGGCGATCGGTTATTTCGCGGCGAAGACCGTTGGCATGGTGTCCCGTGTGTCCTTAGGTCATTCGGGACGTGCGCTGGAGGCAGATCCCTTAACGTGGCGCTGTTTTCAAGCCGTCTTGCTGGTTGCGGTGCTACGGGTAGTGAGCGAGATGACGTTCATTCCATACCACGCAAGGCTGGTCCTTTTGCTTGTGTCGGCGGCGCTGTGGCTGGCCGTCCTCATCCCTTGGAGTTTCACCTATGCAAAAATCTACTTTTCCACCCGCTCCGACGGCAAAGCCGGCTGAACAAGCCGTGCCTAAAGCGCTGATCGATGCCGCTCCGGGCTTTGACGATCCGATCGGTTTGTTGCGCGCTTGCCATATCCGTATCCAGCAGCGTTGCGCGCTGCTTGACCGCATCATCGAACATCTACAAAAGCACGGTGCCGACGACCAAGCACGCGCCGCGTGCCGGCAGATCCTGCATTATTTCAATACATCGGGCATTCATCACCACGAGGACGAGGAACAGGATCTTTTTCCGGCCATGCTCCGCGTGTGTAGCCCGCAGCGAAGAAAAAAAATCCATAGCGTGATTACAAAATTGAATGCAGATCACATCGTCATGGCGCAGGCTTGGCGTAACCTCGAACCTGCGCTCGAGGCCATCGAAGCGGGAGCGGCCTCGACATTGGACGGCGATAGCGTTGCGGCCTTCCAAAATGCTTATCTTGCTCACATCGAGCGGGAGGAGGCCGATGCTTTCGATGTCGCAGAGACGCTACTTGAGGCGGCGGAATTGGAACGCATCGGCCGTTCGATGGCCGCGCGGCGTGGCGCCGAATATCCCTTGGGCTAAAGGTCAATGCCGCAGCGGTCGGTACGTAATTTGCGTTTGACACATTCCGCAATAATGGGTGTATGGTGGCGGCCAGTTCGATGTATCCCGCGCTGCATCCATGCATCACTAACAAAGCCGGAGTCGATATATGGGAAATTTCCCGCTATACGGCGTTCTCAAAGCGGTCGGTCTCGTGGTCATTCTCCTGATGGCGGTCGCCATCGTGTACGCGGGTGGAATCTCCATCGCGTATTGGTCCGGTATCGGCGTATAGGATGCGCGCATGAACAAACGTCAAACTCGGTTGTTCGCCATTATTTCCACGGCCCTCGCGGCGGCGGTCTTCATTGCTCTCACCATCGATAGCCACCGCCAATTCGATAAATTGACGAATGCCCAGAATCTCACGCCAGAGGTTCTGCACGGCAAAGACGTCTGGCATAAATATAACTGCATCAACTGTCATACCTTATTCGGCGAGGGCGCTTACTACGCTCCCGATCTCACGAAAATCACGCAGCATCGCGGCGAGCAATATTTGAAAGCCTACATGCGCGACCCGTCGAAGTTCTACGACGAGCAAAAGCATCGCCGCTTAATGCCGAAGCAGGATCTTTCGGAAAAGGAAATCCATGACTTGATCCAATTTTTGGATTGGGTCAGCAAGGTGGATAACCAAGGTTGGCCGCCGCGGCCGATCCTCGTCACCGGCGCGTCGATCCCCGGCACAGACGTCAGCGCGCAAGCCGGGGGGCAAGTTGCGGCACCTGGCGGCCGTCCTGTTGAGCAGGGCGACAATCCGATTTCCTTAGGGCAGGCATTGTTCCGCACCACACCCGCAGGTTGCTTCGCGTGTCACTCCGTCGCGCCGGGTGTAAATCTCGCGGGCCCCACACTTGCGGGCCTCGGAACGCGAGCGGTGCAAACCATTGCGAGCAAGGAATACAAAGGCGCAGCCAAGGATGCCGAAGCGTATATCCGCGAGTCGATTGTGAATCCGAGCGCCTATGTGGTCCCGGGTCAAATGTATTCCGCAAACGGGCAATCCTTCATGCCGCATAACTACGGCAAGGACCTCAAACCCGAACAGATCGAGCAGTTGGTGGCGTATCTCACCAGCCTGAAATAAGCAGCCAAAGGAACGTTTGATGAACTATCGCTCACAATCCGTCGCCTACTGGTACTTCGCTGTTGCCATGCTGCTCTTCGGCTTGCAACTCGTCTTCGGCCTGCTTTCGGCGGCCAAGTACCTGGGTCCCGATCCGCTGCTTTACATTCTCCCTTTCGATGTCACCAAGGTTATCCACACCAATCTGCTGATCGTGTGGGTGCTGACGGGTTTTATGGGGGCAACCTACTGGATGGTGCCCGACGAATCGCGGACCGAGTTGCACAGCGTCAAGCTGGCGTATATCCAGCTGATCCTTTGGGTCATCATGGGCGTTAGCGCGGTGATCGGTTATCTGTTTCGCTTCGGCACCGGCAACAAATTATTGGAACAACCGCTGCCGCATAAAATCACGATCGTCGTGGTGATGCTGATGTTCCTCTACAACATCGTCATGACCATCCGAAAATCCGGGCGCTTTACGACCACCGAAGGCGTGTTGCTGCTCGGTCTCGCCAGCGCTGCGGTCCTTTATCTGCCGGCGCTGTTGCATTACGAGAACTACACCGTTTCGATTTTCTATCGCTGGTGGACCATCCATCTTTGGGTGGAGGGCGTGTGGGAGATGATCCAAGGCGGTTTTCTCGCCTATTTGCTTATCCGCCTTTCCGGTGCCGACCGCGAAGTGCTGGAGAAGTGGCTGTACGTCATTGTCGGTCTCGTGTTCATCGCGGGGATTCTAGGCACCGCGCATCATTACTACTGGGTCGGCGTGCCGTCCTATTGGCTGCCGATCGGCGGCATTTTCAGCGCGCTGGAACCTCTGGCACTGGTCGGAATGGCGATGTACGCTTACTCGGCAATGAAGCGCTCAGGCATGGCGCATCCCAATACACTTGCATTGCATTGGACGCTCGGTAGCGCCGTGTTCACCCTGTTCGGCGCCGGGCTGCTCGGTTTCGCGCACACTTTTCCCAGCGTGAATAAGTGGACGCATGGGACCTTGATCACAGCCATGCATGGCCACGCCGCTTTTTACGGTGCTTATGCCATGATCGTCCTGGCGATGATTACGTACGCTTTGCCCTCCATGACGAGAGATCGCAACGTAAGCGGCAGCGCCATCGGCTACTGGGCGTTCTGGTTGCAGTTGGCGGGCATGTTGGGCATGACGCTGTCTTTTGGAACGGCCGGTATCGGACAGGTCTATCTCGAACGTATCCTGGGCATGGGCTATTTAGACGCGCAATTAAAAATCCAGATCCACTTTCTCATGCTCGTTTCGACTGCATCTATCTTCGCCATCGGGGTAGGATTATTTATCTACGATTTCTTCAGGCGCGCGCCGCGGTTTGAACTGACGACGGAGGCACAAGCTGCCCCAGCTTGATCGCGTTCGCCCAGAGACTGCCGACCTTACAGCGCCTTTTTATCTGCCGGTCGGCGACGAAGTCCGCATTTTCGAGGAGGCCCATCACAGCCGACTGGCCGTGATGCTCAAGGGACCGACAGGCTGCGGCAAAACGCGCTTTGTCGAACACATGGCCTGGAAGCTGGGCCGCCCGCTCATCACCATTTCCTGCCACGACGATCTGAGCGCCAGCGATCTGGTGGGCCGGTTTCTCATTCGGCACGATGGCACAGTTTGGCAGGACGGCCCATTGACGCGCGCGGTTCGCGAAGGTGCGATCTGTTATCTCGACGAAGTGGTCGAAGCACGCCAGGACA
>DATEOW010000131.1:0-3038 GCA_035273665.1 Burkholderiales bacterium
ACTGTTGGCACATCGCGATGACTTCGCAGCCCTGCGCAAATACTTCGGCGATTCGATCAAAGGCACGGCCGAATTCAGCTATATCTCGATCGGCATCGGCATGGCGCTGGGCTTTCTCGTCGGCGCTATCCAGTTCCCCATTCCCGGTATCGGCAAGCTCGCGATCGGCCTGTCGGGTGTACTGCTCGTCGCGCTGATACTCGGCAATCTGCGCCGTACCGGCGGCATGAATTGGACTATTCCGCTCTCCGCCAACCTGGTCATTCGCAACCTCGGTCTCACGCTTTTCTTGGCGCAGGTTGGCATGACCTCCGGACCGAAGTTCGCCGCAACCGTCGCCGACACCGGCTTCCTCATGCTGGGTCTGGGCGCATTGGTGCTGCTGGCTTTGGTACTGCCGATTATCATCATCGGCTACTTCGTCTTGCGCATGCCTTACGATGAGGTTGTGGGGATCGTCGCTGGTGCCTGCGGTAATCCCGCCATCCTCGCATATGGCAACAAGCTCACCCCCACCGATCGCCCGGACATCGGATACGCGATGATCTTTCCGGGTATGACGATTATAAAAATTCTCTTTGTGGATATTGTGCCGGTGCTGTTGTGACGAACGGATGTGAGTAGCGATCGAATCCCGGCACACCCACTCAAGGAGGCGCGCGGTCTTGTCCCTATCGCGCTTCATGCCGAGCCTTGTGTGGCTGCGGCACTATCCGCTGGGGTGGGTGCGTCCGGATCTGATCGCGGGCCTCACCGCCGGCGCGATTGTCATTCCCAAAGCGATGGCCTATGCCACCATTGCGGGGCTGCCGCTGCAAGTGGGCCTCTATACAGCGATCGTGCCGATGCTGGTCTATGCGCTGTTCGGGGCATCGCGTGTATTGAGCGTCAGCACAACCACCACGATTGCGATTCTCGCAGCGGCGGAACTCGGCCGTGTTGTACCGAGTGGCGACCCCAATGCTTTGTTGATCGCCGCGGCCACGCTTGCCGTTCTCACCGGTGCGATGCTCTTCGTGGCTTCGTGCTTAAGACTTGGGTTTGTCGCCAATTTTATTTCCGAACCGGTACTGACGGGTTTCAAGTCCGGCATCGGCTTGGTCATTGTGGTGGATCAGATACCCAAACTGCTCGGTGTTCATATCGAGAAGACCGGTTTCTTCCGCGACATTTACGCCATCGTGCAAGCGTTGCCCGCCGCCTCTATCGCAACGTTCACGCTCGCGACGTTGTTGCTCCTGCTTATCTTCATGCTCGAGCGTTTCACACCGAAGTTGCCGATCCCGCTGATCGCAATAGGGCTGTCGATTCTCGCCTCGGCATGGGGTTTGAGCGAAATGGGTGTGGCGGTCGTGGGCAGCGTGCCCGCCGACCTTCCCGGCTTCGTGCCGCCGGACCTCGCGCTCTTGGAAGAGATGTGGCCCGCCGCAGCGGGCATCGCTCTGATGAGCTTCACCGAAACGATCGCGGCGGCTCGGGCCTTCGCTGCGCCCGGCGAATCACGACCCGAACCCAATCAGGAGCTGCTCGCCATTGGTCTGGCCAACGTTGCCGGGGGACTGACGGGCGCGATGCCCGCAGGCGGCGGCACTTCCCAAACCGCCTTGAACAGCAGAGTGGGCGCACGAACGCAGGTTGCGGCGCTAACCACTGCAGGCACCGCGGTCGCCACCTTAATTGTGCTTGCGCCACTCATTGCGCTCATGCCGCAAGCTGCACTGGCCGTAGTGGTAATCGCTTATTCGCTCGAATTAATCAGGCCAGGCGAATTTCTCGCGATTCGCCGGGTACGTCGGATCGAATTCCGTTGGGCCTTGATCGCATTTGTCGGCGTCATCCTATTGGGAACTTTAAAGGGCATTCTGATCGCCGTCTTCGCTTCACTGTTCTCATTGGCTCAACAGGCTTACAACCCGCCAATTTACGTCGTGGGCCGCAAGCGCGGCACCACGTTGTTTCGCCCGTCGAAAAATCATCCGGAGAACGAAACCTGGCCGGGCTTGCTGATTATGCGAATGGAAGGTCGACTTTTCTTTGCGAATGCGCAACAGGTGACGGAGGTGATGCAGTCTCTCATCGCAGAAGCAAAACCAAAAGTCGCGCTGCTCGATTGCAGCGCCGTAATCGATATCGAATTCACCGCGATCAAGATGCTGGGGGAGATGGAAGAAAATCTGCGGAAGGAAGGCGTCGCCCTGTGGCTCGCGGCTTTGAACGCTTCCGCGCTCGATGTTTTGCGACACTCGGGTCTGGGCGAGGTGCTCGGTAGAGATCGCGTATTTTCCAACCTTGACAGTGCGGTGGCGCGATTCACCGTTGAAAGGACATGAACGTGAAAACCAAAAAAGCCGCAAATAAAAAGCCTCTCAGCGAGTCGGCCGAGCAACTGACGCGCAAGACCTACGACGAGGAACTCAAAAGATTACATGTGGAATTGGTCAAACTTCAGGAATGGGTCAAACACAAAGGGCTGAAGGTCTGCATCGTTTTCGAAGGCCGCGATGGCGCCGGAAAGGGCGGAACGATTAAGGCCATTACTGAGCGGGTCAGTCCGCGCGTTTTCCGGGTCATCGCACTGCCGGCCCCGACCGAGCGCGAAAAAAGTCAGATGTATATGCAGCGTTATTTGCCGCATTTGCCGGCAGCCGGAGAGGTAGTGATTTTCGATCGTAGCTGGTACAACCGCGCCGGCGTCGAGCGCGTGATGGGTTTTACGTCCGAAGCGCAGGTCGAAAAATTTCTGCGCGCCGTCCCGCTCGTGGAAAAAGCCATTGTGGATTCCGGCGTCATCCTCATCAAATACTGGCTGGAAGTCAGTATGGAAGAGCAAACCCGGCGACTTGAAGCGCGCATCGAAGACGGCCGTAAAATATGGAAACTGTCGCCCATGGATCTGAAATCCTATAGTCGTTGGTACGACTATTCTCGCGCGCGCGACGCGATGTTCGCCGCGAGCGATACCGGTTATGCGCCTTGGTATGTCGCGCGCACCGACGATAAGCGGCGCGGGCGGCTGAACATCATTACGCATCTACTCG
>DATEOW010000132.1:0-35874 GCA_035273665.1 Burkholderiales bacterium
GCCGCGAAGGTGCGATCGAAGCAGCCGCAAAAAGCGCAGCGCGCTCCATCGGTTCGCAAATCGGTCGGGAAATCACACGCGGGGTCTTAGGGTCGCTATTCGGTAAGCGACGACGTTGAAGGACGCCCCAGCGCCGCAACACACAGCGCGATACCGAACGATCGGCTTTGTTCTCGCGATCGTGGGCGTGCTGTCCTTTTCCATTCGCCCGCTTCTGGTCAAATTCGCATACAGCTACACCGAGGACCCCGTTACTTTGCTCGCGTTGCGGATGGTGTTTTCGCTACCTTTTTTTGTCCTCGCGGTATGGTGGGTGAAGCGCGGCAAACCCGCTGCGCCGATTTCTACGCGCGACCGCTGGGCGATCATCGGCCTCGGCGTGATCGGCTACTACGCCGCCAGCTTCTTCGACTACCTCAGTCTGCAATACATCAGTTCCGGCCTCTCGCGGCTTATTCACTTCATGTATCCAACCATCGTCGTGCTGCTGAGTTGGATATTTTTGCGCCGTCCGCCACGCAGTGTCGAAATCACGGCTTTGCTCCTCACGTATGCGGGGATGACGCTCATGTTGATGCACAGCGTAGCCGGCCAGCACGACTTCCTCGCGCTCGGAGCTGTGCTCGCTTTCGGCAGCGCGACCTCTTATGCGGTTTATTTATTCGCGGGTTCCCAGGTGATTCAGCGCGTCGGCTCAATGCGCTTCGTCGCCTATGCGCTATTGGTATCGAGTTTCTGTTGTATCGCGCAGTTCTTTGTTTTACGCCCGCTTAGTGCGTTGCTTATTCCGTTTCCCGTGTATGGCCTCTCGATCATCATCGCCGTGATTTGCACGGTGTTGCCGATTTTCGTAATCGCCGAAGCCTTGCGACGGCTCGACGCGAATAGCGTTGCCATCGTCGGCGCATTAGGACCGGTCAGTGCAATGCTGCTCGGTTATTTGGGACTGGACGAAATGATGAACGGCTACCAGATCGTCGGCGCGATGCTGGTGCTAGTCGGTGTGGTGATGGTCAGCCTGAAAAAACATTAGCCATTCTCACTGTCGGCCTTTTTGACATGAAGAGGCCTCTTATGCGTATTTTTGCGCAGATTTTCGCAGTTGACATTCTTGAGCCCTAGATTTCATGCAAATGACATTATGATGCTGTCATGAAACGGGGCGGCTCTCTACAGACCCTGCGAAGATTAAGAATAAACTTTGAGACGGGAGTAGAGAGTGAAAAAGCTCATCGCAATCCTTGCGTTTTCCTTTTGTTGCCAAGCACAAGCGGCCAACTATTATTTTAGCGACTGCAAAGCCGGCGCTGCCCCAGGTTGCGTAATCGGAAACGACGCATCGTTAACGCCGACGAATCCGGCGACGCCCTATCGCAGCGCCACCAAGGCGTTCGAAGTCTTTCGTATTGCGGCAGCGGGCGATCAAATTCTGTTCGCCAAAGGCGGCTCCTTTAAAGTGAACGGCGAGAATCTGCTGCAGAACTTAAACGCCACAGCAGGCAATCCGATCATCATGAGCAGCTATCAACCGTCTTGGTATTTGGGAAGTGCGAAACCGATACTTAATCAGGCCGGTAATTATCCCTTGCTCGTCTTCAGCGACGGTGGGGGCGCGGAAGCCGACGGCGGCTATGTCGTTCGAAATTTGCATTTACGCGGCGGTACCCCTGCAGGAGGTGGTCACTGGGGCATTTTCATCAACCAGCTAGCCAGCGACGTCAGGCTGAACAACCTGACTATCGACAATTTTCATATCGGCGTGTATTGCGGCAACGATGGTCGCCGGGTGACGCTCAAAAACTCGACGCTCACCAATAATCGCGGCACGGGCATTTTATGGGGCTGCCACGAATCGGTGGTCGAAAACAACATCTTCGATAACAATGGTTACGGTCACGAGTTCTTAGATCACCAGATGTATCTGACCAGCCACCCCGACGGCACTAATGGCATGACCGTCCGAGGGAACAAGCTCACGAACAGCGTTCACTACAACGGCACGCGTTGCACGGGTGCGCCCATCGTGGGTCACGGGTCCATTAGCGATCTGTTGATCGAGAACAATGAGATTATCGAAACCACACCGGCGCTCGACGGATGCTGGGGCATCGCAATTGATGGCGGTTACTTTCCAGAAGAAGGCGTGGAACGCTTCAGCAACGTCACCATTCGCGGCAATCTGCTCGTCAATGTCGGCAATACGGGCATTAGCTGCACCTCCTGCGATGGCTGGACCATCGAAAACAATGTTCTCGTTTGGGAGACCCTCAGCAATGCGTACGGCATCGCCGTACCGAGCAATGATCTCGGCGCCGCTACTAAGCAAGGCGATCATCCGACAACGCAGGTCGCGATCAGGAACAATACGATCTATTACAAACTGGCCGGGCCGGGAGCGATTGGCATCAAAACCGCGGAGCAAGGAACATTCACGGTCAGTTCCAATTTGATCGTTTTCAACTCCACCTCGCACACATCGGCGCAATGCTTCGACACGACGAACCGGAGCATCGCGAATTTCGACGGCTTCAGCAGCAATCTTTGCAACAACAAGAGTGGACCTGCAAAGTTCAGTCAGACTTACGCGACGCATGCAGCCGCTCTGAGCGCGAATCCGCTGTGGAATATCGGCGGCATTTCGGACAAACCCTATTTCGCGCAAGCTCCCAGCGCGCTCAATGGGTATTCGCTGAATGTGCTTTCGTCCTCCCCGGTCATCAACGCCGGTGATGCCGCGACATGCTCCACAACCAGCTACGGCGGCGCGGTGCGATCATCGCATTGCGATATCGGCGCTTACGAATACGTCGCCCCCTAGCAAGGAAGTGGGAGGAAGCCCTCTCGCTTCCTTTCATGAAGGGCTTCGCCGATCATCCAGACACTCTCCCATGAGGAAGCTTGCGGGACCGCGAAGTCTTTTGAATACCGCCTAGGGCCAACCGCGGATGGTGAGCTTTAAGCTGAGGTCTTAGCCACCGCCTCTTTCAGTTCAGCAATCTCCCGCGGCGCCGCATCTTGGCCCGGGAACTCTCGCCTGGCACGGCCATACCAATAGCGCGCGTTCCATAAATCGCCTTCCAGGATATGGACGATGCCATGCGCCCAGCAGCCCAGCGGCGATAGATCGTCGTGCGCGATCGGATGCGCAGCCTGCCAATCGCCCGCCTCGAGGAACGCGACGGCCTTTTGCAATTCGGCTTGATTATTCATGGCTGCAATTTTTGCATGATCCGAGCCGGCGACGTCTAAAATCCGCTCATGATCCCGACACTAAAAAACCCGCAATTATTCCGTCAACAAGGCTACGTCGCCGGGCGCTGGATCGATGCGGACGAAGGCAAGACCATCGACGTCACCGATCCCGCCAAGGAAAAAGTTCTGGGGACGGTGCCCAATATGGGCGCGGCCGAGACGCGGCGTGCGATCGAAGCGGCGAATGCGGCTTGGCCGGCCTGGCGCGCGAAATCGGCAAAGGAACGCGCCGTCGTTTTGCGCGCTTGGTACGAGCTCATGTTGGCGAACAAGGAAGATCTCGCCATCATAATGACACTCGAACAAGGCAAGCCGCTCATCGAATCGCGCGGCGAGATTAATTACGCCGCAGCATTTCTCGAATGGTTCGCCGAAGAAGCAAAGCGCGTATACGGCGAAACCATTCCTGCAACGCAAGGCAATCGCCGCATCGTCGTCACGAAGGAACCGGTCGGCGTCGCATGCGCGATCACGCCCTGGAATTTCCCCGCCGCCATGATCACGCGCAAAGTCGGCCCCGCCTTGGCCGCCGGGTGTCCCATGATCGTCAAACCGGCGAGCGCGACGCCCTTCTCGGCTTTGGCACTAGCCGAACTTGCTGAACGTGCAGGTGTACCCGCCGGCGTGTTCAGCGTCGTGACGGGCGGTGCAAAGGAAATCGGCGCCGAGATGACCGCCAATCCGCTCGTGCGTAAATTCAGTTTCACTGGATCGACGGCAACCGGGAAGCTGCTTCTCGAACAATGCGCAAGCACAGTCAAAAAAACGTCGATGGAACTGGGCGGCAATGCACCATTCATCGTTTTCGATGATGCCGATCTGGACGCAGCCGCGGACGGCGCGCTGGCATCAAAGTTTCGCAATGCCGGACAAACCTGCGTGTGCGCCAATCGCATTCTTGTCCATGAAAGTATTTACGATGCCTTTGCCGCAAAGTTCAAGCAAAGGGTCGAAGCGATCAAGGTCGGCAACGGCCTCGAAGAAGGCGTTCATATGGGACCGCTGGTGGACGAGAACGCCTTGAAGAAAGCCGAAGAGCACATCGCCGACGCGCTGTCGCATGGCGCCCGCGTGTTACTCGGCGGCAAGCGCCATGCATTGGGCGGATTGTTCTTCGAGCCGACGATTCTGCTCGATGTCGATACGCGTGCAAAAGTCAGCAAGGAAGAAACCTTCGGGCCCGTCGCGCCGCTGTATAAATTCAAAACTGAAGACGAGGCGATCAAGATGGCCAACGATACGGAGTTCGGCCTTGCCGCTTATTTCTACACCCGCGATCTTGCGCGCAGTTGGCGAGTGAGCGAAGCCCTTGAATATGGAATGGTCGGCGTCAACGCAGGACTCATCTCTACAGAAGTCGCGCCTTTCGGCGGCGTGAAGGAATCCGGACTCGGCCGCGAGGGTGCGCGTCAGGGCATCGAAGAATATTTGGAATTGAAGTATGTCGGCATCAACATCTGACGCCATTGAAAAAAACAAAATGTTGGCCGGCGCCTTGTATCGCGCCAACGATCCGTTATTGCGCGAAGAGCGCTTGCATGCAAGACGCCTGCTCAAAGCATATAACGACTCGGCGCCAGACGACGTTGGGCTGCGACTTAAACTGCTCGGCGAGTTGCTCGGAAAAAAAGAAGGCAGTATCGAAATCGAACCGCCCTTCCGCTGCGACTACGGCTACAACATCAGCGTGGGCGACGGCTTCTATGCAAACTTCAACTGCGTCATCCTCGATTGCGCCAGGGTCGAGATCGGTCGTAACGTGTTCCTTGCCCCTTTTGTGCAAATCTATACGGCGACGCACCCCATAGATGCGGCGACGCGCAACAGCGGGTTGGAGTCCGCCCTGCCGATTACGATCGGCAATGATGTCTGGATCGGTGGCGGCGCTATTCTTAATCCGGGCGTGACGATCGGCTCCGGTTCAGTTATCGGCGCCGGTAGCGTGGTCACTCGCAACATACCGCCCAAAGTGCTCGCGGTAGGCAACCCTTGCCGACCGATCCGGGACTTGTAACAACGCGGATACACATCGTTACCAACTAGACTGAATTAATCGGGCAGCCTAAGCGTCCCAGACTTGGGATCAATGGGCCGCTCAAATGAAGTTCAGACATCGTTTTTTTCTCGCGCTACTGACAGTGCCTCTCGTCTTACAGCCGGCCTACGCCGACCGGGGCGATCGAGGTGGTGGTGGCGGTCGCGGCAATCATGGCGCGTCGCGCAGCTTTGATGGCGGCGGGCAGCGCGCACAAGTTCAACGCGAGTCGGCTCCGCGTCGAGCAGAAGCGATCGTTCGCAGCGTTGAGCGGGGTTCCTTCAGCGGCGGACAGCGGGAGCAAGCGCAACGCGATTCCACGCCGCGCCGAGTCGAGGCGATTGTGCGCAGCATCGAACGCGGTTCCTCCGGCGGCGTACCCAGCACGAGTCCTTCACGCAACGAATGGCGGGACCGCTCAGGCGGCAACGATGGATGGCGTCAGCGCCCCGATCGCAACAACAACGAGCGCCGCCCAGTGGGTCGCGTGGAAACGCCTGTCATGCCCGGCGGCATGGCGACAGGGTCGTTCCCCCCGCAGCAACGCGACAACAACGCAGGCCATGAACAGCGCAGATGGCAGAACCGCATTGATGGACCGAAAGTGCCGGGCGTCGCCTCGCATCCGCAAGCGACTGTCAATCCACAGCGAGGTGGCGACTGGCGCGATGCGAACAATCGTCATCGCGAGCACGGCAACGAAGGCCAACGCGATGGTCAGCGCGGCGATCGCAACGGCTCCGACCACGACCGGCGTAACTGGGATAACAACGGGCGCGATTGGAATAAAGATCGCCGCGACAACGACCGCCGCGGAAACGATCGCCACAACTGGAATCGCCATCACAATTTCAATCATCATGGTCCGTCTCGTTGGCACTCGACATGGCATGGGCATCATGGATGGCATGACATCCGTCGCTTCCGGCACAACCACTTCGACGGTTGGAGGCGCGGTTATTGGCATCACGGCCATCACGGCAGTCGCTTTGGTTGGTGGTGGGTAGTGGGTCCGGCCTTCTACTTCTATAGTGGGCCCGTGTATCCGTATCCAGATCCCTACATTCCGCCCGCTGTCGTGGTTGAATCGGTGCCGATCATGCAAAGCGAAGACACCGACCCGGCTTACTACTACTTCTGCGAAAACCCGGAGGGTTATTACCCCTACGTGCAGGAATGCGCCACCGAGTGGATTCCCGTGCCCTTCGAGCCGGAGGACGCCCCTTACGGCTGATGAATAAATTCACGCCGCGCTAAATAGCGTGAACAAATTCTTCTACGCCATCAAGAAACCTCGTTGAGCCCCGATTTCGATGGGGCTCAACGACAGCTTTCTGAGTCACACATCTTCTCCCGCCGCCGCTGCATCGCTACGCTTGCTTCACAGTTTCACAAGCGTTCCGAGCAGCGCGCAGCACGGAGGAAGGAATGAAAGTTTTTGATCGTTTGAGCGGCTGGATTTCCCGCCCCAACCTGTTCAATAGCCAGGACCCGAACAAGACCATGCCGATGACCACCATGAGCCGCGAAATCGAAGAGCTCAGTTGGGGAATGCTCCTTGACGACATGGACCGCTTCGCGCGGAGTTTCGACAAAAGCCGTTAACCGACTCTCTAGCCAGAGATCGCTTTCAAGGCGCCGGCCGCATCGCGCACGAGTGCCGCAAAAAGTTTGTCCGCCTGTTTGTACTCGAGTAGTGGCGCTGCCTGACCGGCCCAGAGCGCCAACAAGTCGGCGCGGTTCTGTTCGGTCGCCGCTTGCTTCAAACTGCCGGCAAACCAGCTTTGCGCCGGGAAGGGGAAGATCGCTCTTTCCTTTCCTACATGCTCGTCCAGAAAGCGGTTGCGGATGCCACGGGACAATCGTCCGGTAAAGGCACGCGTGAGTGCGGTGTACTTCGCGCGGTCGCTGAACAAGGCCATGCGATGAATGGCGCTCGCATTGGATTCTTCGCATGCAAGAAATGCCGTACCGATCTGCACGGCATGCGCACCGAGTATCAATGAAGCCGCCAAACCATGGCCGTCGGCGATACCTCCGGCCGCGATGATCGGCATCTTCACGCGACTGACGATTTGCGGGACCAACGCAATCGTTCCGGTGAGCGAATCTTCTGAGGGTTTCAAGAACGAGGGTCGATGGCCGCCGGCTTCAAAGCCCGTAGCGACGATCGCATCGACACCCACCTCCTGCGCCATCAATGCTTCATCGAGTGTTGTGACCGTCGCGAATGTGATGATTTCGCGCTCGCGGCACGCCTTCACAATTTCGATAGAAGGCAGGCCGAAGACAAAGCTCAACACCGGCGGCTTGACCTCAAGCATCGCTTCGATCTGTTCGTCATAGCGTTCGCCGTAAGCCGCAGGTGCAGCGGGTGGCTCGATACCGAGTTCGTCGAAGTAGTGCTGATACTGGGCAATGCCCGCTTCGAATTGTGCAACCGTGGGCGACAAGCCGCCCGGATCGTGATCGGATACCCATAAATTCAGATTGAAGGGCTGATCGGTGTGCAGCCGAATCTGCTTAGCAAGTTCAATGATCTGCTTTGCACCCAGCATATGAGCGCCATAAGAACCGAGTCCGCCTGCATTGGACACTGCTGCGAGCAAGGCGACAGAGGACAACCCGCCACCGAACGGGCCTTGAATAATGGGATAACGGATTCTCAGTCGGCGGGTGAAGCTGTTCTCGTGCCACATAGTCAGTGCTTTGCTTGCGACGCGGCAAACTATCATAAAGGAAGCACGCGGCCAGAAGCGCTTGCTTACTTATATTCTTGAACTAAGCTCTAGGTGGGAATGGAGTACAAGGAGGAGAGAATGAAAGTGTTCGATCGCCTGAACAACTGGTTTTCCCGCCCTGGTGTGCCTTCGGCCAGCCCGGAGCCGCCGTATACCAACACCGTCCCGCTCGGGAGCATGGCGAGCGAAATCGAAGCCTTTCATTGGGGCACCCTACTCGATGATATGGACCGGTTCTCAATGAGTTTCGACCAGCACGAAGACCGGATCCTCTGAACCGGAAAGACAAGGGCCTCCGAAGAGGCCCTTGTCTTTTGTTACGCCGAGCAGACTCAATGGCGAACGGTGGAAGCCGTGGAGCCCGATCGTTTGGGCAGGGTTGCGCCCTTGCCGCCGGTGGGTCCAGTTGCAATCGCCGGATCTGCGGCGATCTCTTCGACTAATTCGATTTGCCGCGCACGCATCTGCGCGCCCAGCTTGTCCAGGTCGAGGCCTTTCAGATCCCGAATCTTCGGGAACATTTCGTCCTCTTCCTCCTTCACGTGGTGCTCGACGTATTCGTGCACTACCGTAAAGTTGGCCTTGTACATTTCTTCGTCCAACTGTTCCGTCGCAAGCTTTTCAACCAGTATGTCGATGGTCTCGTGCTCGACTTCCGCTTCGGCGAGTAGTTTGTTTAGTTCCTCGGTCGCGACGTCATGCACCGCCGGATAAAAGATTTCTTCCTCCAGCTTGCTATGGACCATCAATTCCAGACAGGCGGTCGTAATGATGTCCACAATTTCCGGGTCATCGCCCTCTTCCAGTTCCTCGAAGGACTTGAACAGTTCCCGGACCCGTGCATGGTCTTCCATCAGCATTTCAATCGCGTCCAGCTCTTCTTTCGGCTTGCCAAATAGGCTGAATCCCATGATGCGCTCCTGATGTGAGTGTATGCATGGGATTGCAAACAGCGTACCAGCGGCCCCCGTACCACACGCCGGTCGCGTTAAACGCACTACTCCTTAAGCGGCTTTCTCCGCCTCGCGCGCTTGCTTGACGCTATCGCGTTCACCCACGCGCTCATAAAAACTTTGCAGCGAGGGCCATTGCGACATATCGAGGCCAGTTTTGGTCATCCACGTCAACATCACGAAAAGATAAGCGTCGGCCACACTGAAACGATTGCCCAAGAGGAAAGGTTGATTCGCCAAAGTCTGCTCGATCAGCTTGTAACGCTCGCGCAGCTTTTCCATGGCAGCGGATTTTTCTTTTTCGCTTGCATCCGCCGAAAAAAAAGGTTTATGGTTTTTGTGTACTTCGGAACCGATAAAGCCTAGCCACTCGAACAAACGATAGCGTTCGGCGGTCCCCCGCTGGGGCGCAAGTCCGCTCTCCGGTTTCAGATCGGCGATATAAGGCAGAACTGCGGCATTCTCCGTAAGGATCCCGCCGCCATCGAGTGCGAGCGTCGGGACATAGCCTTTCGGATTGATGGCATAAAAATCTTCGCCTGTGACGGTCTTGTGCGTTTTGAGGTCCACGCGCTCCAGATCGAACTTCGCGCCCACCTCGCGCAAACCGATATGCGAAGCGAGCGAACATGCGCCGGGACTGAAATAGAGTTTCATTGCGATCTCCTGGTGATTCAATTTTCAAGCAAGTGAGCGGCCCCAAAAACTAAGACTTGCGTCTATATGTGGCACTCATGAATTGCTTCCATGTCCCGTCGGTCTGAAGCTGCTCGGAAGTCAGGGTACGCTCGTTCGGGCCGACGAAGGTAATGATGTCGTGATACTTCGCCATACCGCCCTCACCGGCCATACTTGGCCCTTCTGCGTTGAGTGTAAGCACCTTGCCTGCCGCGTCCAGGTCGCCTTCATACACCCACAGGTAGTTCATCATCGAACCGAACCAGGTGCCGACAAAGCGTTTCTTCTGTGGGTCGTAGCCTAAAGTCATTTGCATTACGGCCGGCCCCACACCGGGAATCTCCGTTTGAGTCTCGCCTTGAACCCAGATATCGCCGAGCGCACGGAAACGCTCGACTGCGGCCTTGGCCGGTTCCCCGTTGGGCATGGGTGTATCCATCGTGCAGATCCATTCACCGACAAGTTGCTTCAACCAGCGATGCTGTTCCAAAAACTCCACCTTCGGCATCTCATGTTCGGCCATGGCACTCTCCTTCATTTCATTTCGCGATCCCGTCGCGATGTCTAATCGTTATACGGCCGGCCGTCGACCGCAACACCCAGTTCGTAGACAAGCTTGCCGCCCAGCCAACCGGACATCGCAAGCAACACCACCGCCACCACCGAGAGCAAGAGCGGCGCACCCCCCGAATCGTAGTTTTCGTTCTGGGTACGCAGCCAGAAATTGATGACGTAAAGCGCCACCACGGTGAGATTGATCGTCATGTGCACAAGCGCCACCTTGCGTCGACGCCCTGCGAGAGAAAGCATATCGATCAACCCAGGCACAGCCGCGAGCAAGGCACCGAGGATCCCGCCCGCAAGCGTGTAAAGCGCGAGGGTCGGCCACGGACCTTCGGGGCGAGACAGCGCGACCAGGTCGCAGACAAGCGAGAACAGCCAGAGGCCGATCGGTATCGTGATCAGCATGGGATGGATAGGATGATTTGCAATGCTGGCCGGTGTTTTCATTGGGGTCTCCCGAAAAGGTAGGCTTGAATGCATGCCTCGCGGACGCGTTGCGTGCTGCCTTGAACGGGCAAGAAACCGGCCTATATTTTCGCGGAGGGTGTACAGAAGAATCATTCGATCCGATGGAATCATTCGATCAGCCAATGGCTGTCGCGTCGCCCCTCGCGGCGATTGCGCACCGCAGCGCGAAAACCTCGCTCAGCTTTGACGTTCAACGAACTGCAGAAGAAATACCTTGGGCCGCGCCACCTGACCGCGGCTGATTGCCCTTCGATTCTCAATCGATCAGCGGATCGAAACCGGCTTCCATCTGCACGCCTCCTTTTTCCATCCGCTGAAGGATGCGCTGGGTGAATCCATCATCCGGCGTACTGTTGCCGCGCAGCACGTCGCCGGTCAAACCATAGAGAGTAAAGCGGTCACGCAGCGCCGGATCTTGTTCCAGCGCATCGAGCACCTTCTTTGCCTCGCCTTCATCTAGGCTACCGTCGAAGAGTTGCGCAATCTTTTCCGTTGTCATGGCTACCACCTCCGCTCACGTTGCGGCCGCAGCACCGGCTCCAACCGCTTAGCGATGAACTCGCGTGCCCTTAGAATCCGCATCTTCACCGTGCTCAGCGAAACGCCGCACATGTCGGCGATCTCCGCATGAGATTTGCCTTCCACTTCGAACAACGTTAACGCCGCTGCAAGATCAGGATTGAGGCGCGCCATCGCCTGTTGGACCGCCTCTGCGATTTGACGCGCCATTAAGCTGCGTTCTGGATTTTCACTGTCTGAAACGCCCGGCTCGAAACTGTATGTGCCTTCGTCTTGCTCTTCATCATCCAGCGAGACGAAGTTGCCTTGTCGCTTAAGTACCGACATCGCCGCATTGCTCGCGATGCGATAGAGCCAAGTATAAAAAGCGCTATCGCCGCGAAATGAAGCCAGGCCTCGATAAGCGCGTATGAAAGTGTCTTGCACCACATCTTCCACATCGCCGCTACGCTGAACATAGCGCGCGACATGCCGCGCAATACGGCGCTGATACTTGACGACTAAAGCTTCAAAAGCGCGGCGGTCGCCCTGCTGGGCGAGGCGCACCAGCACAAAATCCGGGTCGGCATCCATGTGCGCGAGCATAACCCAAGCCGCCAGGCGTCGACGATCTTCCGGCTCAACCAGTAAGGACTGGCTCGGCGCGGAAAAGTCACAAGTATTTTCGCGACGAAATGCAATTAAGTTTGTGACTCCGCCGTGGCATGCCGAGTCTGAAGGGCTGTGGTGCAAATCCCGCGTCACATTCCAATACAGGAGCTCCAACATGAAAAAACTTTCAACTGCGCTGACTGCCACCGCACTGCTCTTCGCAACGAGCGCAAGCTTTGCAGCAGACATCGTCGAGACCGCGGCATCCGCCGGGCAATTCAACACCCTGGTCAAAGCAGTTCAAGCCGCCGGCTTGGTCGAAACGCTTAAGGGCAAAGGGCCTTACACCGTCTTTGCCCCGACCGACGCCGCTTTTGCCAAACTTCCGCCCGGTACGCTCACCGTGTTGCTGAAAGACAAAGAGCAACTCACGCGAGTCCTCACCTATCACGTTGTTTCCGGCAAGGTCATGGCTGCCGATGTGAAACCCGGGGAAGTCAAGACCGTTGAAGGCCAAAGCCTCGATGTCAGCGTTAAAAACGGCAACGTGATGATCGACGAGGATGCGAAAGTGACCAAAACGGACATCGTCGCCTCGAACGGCGTGATCCATGTGATCGACACCGTGCTCATGCCTCACTAAGTCTGCAGCGCCGAATGCCGAAAGGTGTTCGGCGCTTCCTTACAGAAATCCGATCCAACGCCCGGCAACCAATACGCTTAGCCACAAGCAAGCGGAGATCAGCGCGAGCACACGAACGCGTGGGTGAACCTTCCCGCCTTGTAAAGCCATGCGAAAACTCGCGCCGCGATGCTGGAACACGACGTTCATCAGCGCTAATACCAACAGCGCGACCTTGCATTGAAACGCTGCGTTCTCGACATACTCATCGGGCTTGACCGAGAACAGCCACAAGCCCATCAGCAGTGCGAGTAAGAAACCACTGCGCGCAGTCCATAAGAGAAACGGGCCGATCACCGGCAGCGGTGCAGAGCGAAACAAGCCGAGAAGGCGTAGATCAAGCGGCAAGATCGAACCGAGCAGCAAGCCGATGCCAAGAATGTGCGCCGCGTTGACGAAAATGTAAGCGGCCCACGACTCGCGCAACAGCTCCGCACCGGGCCAGTTGCCGATCGCCAGCACAATGGCTTCCATCGAACTACTTTTTAATGCGCTCCGGATACATATCGTAGTTCTTAGCGCCGACGGTGATGCGCACCGCCTTCATGTGCGCCTTGCCCTTTTCCTTTGAACGATTGCCCAACACCGTAATGGCAGCGCCGACTTTGGCCGTGTCGCCTGTGAATCCGGAACGCGCCGTCTGGCCCGGGTTGCCCAAATCAACTTGCCACAACACACCGTCCTCTGCCTTTACACGCAACATCGGATGCGGCGGCGCCATTGAAATTTCCTGGATCGTTCCCTCGAGCTGCGACTGGTCTTCTTCCGCCCAAGTCCATCCGTGATGCGCGAAGGCTGGAACACTCGCAAGGGCAATCGCACATGCGACCAGTAGCAGCGCGGCACGCAGCATCAACGAACGCTCCAACACTTTTGTACGGGTTTGGGGCATGAGCTGCTCCTTCGAAGATATTGCGAAGAAACGATGTTGACAGGTTTAGGCGACCGCACCAAGCCGTCGCCGCATTGCAACAAGACGGCGTTCCCTTTGCGGAAGTCTCACCAGCGCCCCCACAAAAAGAGCGTAAAGTTCGCCCCTCAGTCGACGTCAGATCGGCCGCTCGGACATAAACAACAACATCAACCGCAGCATTCAAAGAGGGAATCATCATGACTAAAAGAAACAAGGGACTCCTGGCCGACGCGGGCGTGACGCTCATCGGCACACCGGACAACGACACGCTCGTTGGCACCGCAGGCGACGATCGCATTGAAGGCCGCCGCGGCCACGATCACATCGAAGGACTGGGCGGCAACGATCTGCTGCTGGGCGGCGCGCATTACGATGTGCTCATGGGCGGCAACGGCAAGGATACGCTCGAGGGCGGCGGCTATAGCGACGAGCTCGACGGCGGCGCAGGCGCCGATGTCATGCGTGGCGGCGACGGCAGCGATCACTACTACGTCGACCACATCAACGACCAATGCATTGAAGGCGCTGGCGACGACGGCTCGGACACGATCATCACCAGCGTGACGGTCACCATGGGTGCGGGCATCGAGAACCTGTACATGGATCCCCCCGACGGCGATGCCGACATCGATGTGTTTGGTAACAATCTTGCCAACGACATCTATGGCAACAACGGCAGCAACCATATTGTCGGCGGTGGCGGGGACGACCACATCCAGGGCAACAACAGCGACGGCCCGGGCGGTAACGATCTCATTGAAGGCGGCACCGGTAATGATGAGATGAATACTGCGCACGGCGGCAACTCGACCGTCATCGGGGGCAAAGGCAACGATCACTACATCGTCGGTGCCAACGACATCGTCATTGAGCAAGCCGGCGAAGGCACCGATTACCTGGAGGTTTACAACTTCGACAGATCGGTCTATGAGCTTGTAGCCCACGTCGAAGAGACATCGGTGAACGCCGTTGAAGGCCAAGCGGTGCAGATCACGGGCACCAACGACGGCGATATCGTTGTCTTGAATACAGAGGGTGCGGTGGGAAGCGCTCTCTACGGCCTCGACGGCGACGATAGCCTCCACATCAACCCCAACGGCTATAACTACAACGGCGACGGGAACAGCATTGTCGACGGCGGCGACGGCAACGACACGCTGAGCATCTGGAACGGCGGCACGATCTATGGCGGCAACGGCAACGACGAGATCTGGGGCTATGCGTTCTCGGAAGAAATGCACGGCGGTAACGGCAACGACAAATTCAGCCTGTATGGCACGGACCTGGTGTACGGCGATGCAGGGAGCGATACATTCCAGATCGACAGCGTCGACGGAGGCTTCGCCACGCTGGCCGATTTCAACGCCAATCAGGATTCCATTGGCTTTATTTGGATGTCCGATGGCGTCGCCGCCGAGAACTTCGTATCCGGATCAAGCGCGGTCGCACTCGAAGCGGACGACCACATCATTTTCGATACCGACACCGGGGCGCTCTATTACGACTCCGACGGTGCAGGTGGCTGGGACGCGTGGCAAATTGCGAGCGTCAACATCACGGCCGGCACGCTCGATTACACCGACTTCGTCGAGTGGGGTTGAGATTCGCTGAACGGTCAATTAAGCGGTGGCTTGCCACCGCTTTTTTTTCTTCGATTAGCTTACTACACAGCCCAACTGCTGCTGTATCGCCGCAAGGTCGCACCAGGCCTGCTCGCGGCTGATCTCGTCGCCGCGCAATTCGAAGACATGCAAGAGTCGGAAGCTCACCGGGCCGCTCTTACCTTCGCGCAGGAAAGGGCGGCTATCGACGACGCACCGCATTGCGCCTCTATCTCGACACTTGGCTCGAAGCCCGGCGCAAGGGCGAAGACCCTCCTCAGCTGCGCGCCGCCCGCCGCATGCGCTGGCTCGACGAAACACTCAAACCCATGAAGAAGCAACTCAGCACCGCGCAATGGCGCCACCTAAGAGCCGCCCTCGCCCTCACGATGGGCGCCGAAGCGATGGTGGTGATGAAGGATATGTGTCAGTTGAAGGACAACGAGGCGTTGAAGGTATTGCAGTGGGTGGGAGAAATATTAGTGGAACAGTCAGCTAGGTAAGATGTATAGGTTTCAACCCAACGATGGCCAGTCGATTTCCTATAAACAGATTTCGCTTCGTGCTGCCACGGTATCGTCGGGCCGCCCCAATTATTTTCGTTCAATTCGGGGGGCGTTTCTACATGTTTCATGTTAACGAAACGCTTTGCCGTTACAACAAACAAGGTCGGCCGCCATTTCTTTTTTTTCTTCGAAGGTCTCGGCGTCGAGCACATATTCATGCCCCGCCTGAGCGGTGAATACCATCTTAAGTCAGGCGCGGCGGGCGATCGCTCTTCGCTTTAGAGACCGACGGGTTGGGTTTGCACTTTTGGTGCGCTCGGCTTGAACCTAAGGGCGACTCGATAGACGCAAAAGACCGTCAACATGAACAACGAATAGATAACTGCCGCTCCCCGCGCGTATTCGTACAAAGGATTCGCGTAAGCCGGATTTTGCATACGCGCCACCATCAAGATGGCGTAGGTCACCAACGGCCATAACAGGATCGCGTAGATGAAGGCCCGGCGATACCGAATCCATCGAAGTGCCGCTCCGGTCAACGCCCCCATAACAACGATACCGGCGATGTTTCGAACGGCAATAATGAGGATCAGGGTCAGTTGCCGGCTCCATTCGCTATCCCCGAAAACATCCAGCACCCAAGCTGCAATTGCTTTGACGCCGCCCACAGTGATATCGCCGAATCGAATAGACAGATCCCACGCGAGGTACCCGACGATTGCCCCGCCGGCGACCGTGAGTACGATGAGCAGAAGTCGCTTGAACGGTGCGGGCGTTTTCAATTCCAGCGCTCCAAAACGATCTTGCCCTTGGCTTTGCCTGACTCGATCAATGCATGCGCACGCTTGAGGTTCGCAGCATTGATGGTGCCGAAGTTATCGCCAAGCGTGGTGCGAAGGGTACCTGCGTCGATCAGCTCCGCGGCTTTGTTGAGCAGCTTGTGCTGCGCAATCATGTCCTCGGTTTCGAACAAGGGCCGGGTGAACATCAGTTCCCAGTGCAAGGAGATCGACTTGCGCTTCAACGGCATGGCGTCCAGCACTTTCATATCGTCGATAACGCCGAACTTGCCTTGCGGCTTGAGCGCTTCGACGATCTGCGCATAATGCGTTTCGGTATGTGTGAGGCTGGCGACATAACGCACTTGCGGAACGCCGATGCGCTTGAGTTCTTCCGCAATCGGTTTGCTGTGATCGATGATGTGGTCCGCACCCAACTCGCGTACCCAAGCTTGCGTGCCCATGCGGGACGCCGTGCCGATGACGGTTAAGCCGGTAAGGCGATGCGCAAGCTGCGTGAGGATCGATCCCACGCCGCCGGCTGCGCCAACGATTAGAAGCGCGTCTCCCGAAGGCTCTGAGCCACGCGGCACCTGGAAGCGATCGAACAGTAGTTCCCAGGCGGTGATGGTGGTGAGCGGCAAGGCTGCCGCTTGAGCGAAGTCGAGCGATTTGGGCGCACGGCCGACGATGCGTTCGTCCACGAGATGCAATTGACTATTCGTGCCGGGTCGCGCAATCGACCCCGCGTACCAGACTCGCTCACCGGGTTTGAACAGGGTGACTTGCGGCCCTACCGCCTTGACGATGCCCACGGCGTCAAAGCCCAAAACTTTGTATTGGCCTGCCTCCGGAGCGCTGTTCTTGCGCACTTTGGTGTCGACGGGATTGACTGCGACGGCTTTGACCTCGACGAGCAGATCGCGCCCTTGCGCGATGGGATCGGGCAGCTCGATGTCGAGCAAGGCGTTCGCGTCATCGATGGGTAGCGACTGCTGGTATCCGACGGCTTTCATCGTTCTCTCCTCGTTCAATGCGAACTTGTCACCACCGCTTAGAACAATGCTAACGCACGAAAGGCGTAGGCAACAAAAAAGGCCGCATGAGCGGCCTTTTTCTTTGCAGCGAAACGCTTACAGAACTTTGATGTTCGAAGCTTGCATGCCTTTGGGGCCGCGTGTTGCTTCGTACTCGACGCGCTGGTTTTCTTTCAGGCTTTTGAAGCCGCCGCCGGTGATAGCGGAGAAATGTGCGAACAGATCGTCGCCGCCGCCTTCAGGGCTGATAAAACCAAAACCTTTTGCATCGTTGAACCACTTTACTGTGCCGATTGCCATGTGAAATTTACCTAAAAAATATGACTTAAAAATTGGCCTTAAGGCCGGATGGGCAAGACTGCAAGAAGTGGGATATGGAGTTCTACGGATTTACTGAAGAATACTGGAATCGCTGCTTGTCGACCTGCGGCGCCCACCGTACAGCCGAAGCCACAGCCCGTCAAGCGGTATTTGAATAAATCATCATTCCAGCGCTGAAAACCCGGAGCCAACCATCCGAAACGGCGTCAAGGGCGACGCCACAGCCACATCGCGAGCTACATACCCAATCGTTGCAAGCCCTGCTCCGCTTTGTCGAAGCCTTCCTTCTGCAAGGCTTCCTGCTGAGCGACCAGTCCGTCCACTTTCGCCATCTGCCCATTGAACTCATCGAGATCGCTTTGCTGCTGAAACAAGAACTGGCCGTTTTCAACGCTCCATGCGTGATTGCGCGCGAACAAGTACTCCACCGCTGTCTCGATCTGCGACACGATGCGCATCTCCAAATCCCAAACCGCATCGGCTCGGATACCCCCTCTTTGCAAACCTTGTTCGAACCCTGCCCGGAACTGCGCTTTTCCGGCATCGCTCAGCGCCATGTGATCGACATCCTTGAGCACTGCGGCAAGGAGTTCATGCGTCCGCAGTTTGTAGTTTTGGACGATCTCCTTGACGGCCTGCATGATGCGTCGGCTATCGCTCATGTCGACGTCACGCTTGAGTCGGGTGGGATCAAGAATCCCGTTCCAGCCGGTTGCTTCTACCGCGGCAAGATACTCGTTCCGCTGCGCGGCGACACGATTGAAATACGCTTTCATGAAGCGCTCGACCTCACCCGCCTCGCCGGATGCCGAGGGCGTGGGATCAATCGGTGCGTCGATGGGTTTTCCCTCGTTGACGAAGTCCCTCATGCTCGCAAGATCTTTTTGCAGCGATTGGCCCATCTTGTGTTGTTCGCGCTGCTGCGTGAAATAGATCATTCCGGCAGCGACGTTCATTAAGAGCAAAAGGACGGCGAAAGAGACGATTGCTTTGCCGATACCGACCCGCCGGCCCACAAGAAAATGGAAGACGCCGGCGATAAGAAAAACCACCGGGACGCAATAGACATAAATCTTGACGAAGTTGCCGCCGGATCCCAAAGAAGCGAAGTAGCAACCGGCATAGACGGAAATACAGGCGATCAGCAGAAAAACAAGCCACGTTAATGTGGACGACTCTTCATCCTCGGCGTAAGCCATGTTTTCTTATCCCCTTTTAGTTAACCGCGATGCGCGACATCCAAACGCTGGGCCGGACGATAACACCGAGTCGAATGCTTCGGCAGCGTGACGGAGACCCACTAGTGACGCAGTGCCGTGGGGTGGGGACTTTCGGATGAAGGCTAAAAGGGAACGGGCCGCGTGCAGATGCGGCCCGTTGCGATAGTGATTGTGCTTGTTAGGTTTCGAGCACGGAAAGAATGTTGCCGGCGGGGTCTTTGAACCAGGCGATCGAAGGACCGTCGCCGCGGTGAATGCCTTTTTCATCCGTTTGAATCTCGCCCTCGTATTGCTCCAAGCGCACGCCGCGGCGACCAAGCCATTCGACTGCACCCTCAATGTCGTCTACGGGAAAGTTGAGCGCCGTATAGGTCGCGGGCTTGTGATCAGGCTTGTCGTAGAGCAGCACCTCTTTGTCGTCGGCGAGTTTGAGCGTGAGCACGCCCATGTCCGGATCTTCGGCGATGTGAAGGCCTAGGGTTTGGCCGTAAAAGGCTTTGGCCTTGTGGATATCGTTTACCGAAAATCCGCTGAATGCTTTGCTTGCGTTCAACATGGTTCGTCTCCTCAGTTGAATTCGACGATAGGTTTGAAACCGCCGTAGATCATGCGTTTTCCGTCGAATGGCATCGCTTTTGGATCCATCATCTTTTCCAGACGGGGATCGGCCATCACTTTTTTATTGACGGCATCTCGGTGTTTGCGCGACTTGAAAACAATCCATGAAAAGGCCACGGTTTCATTGGGCTTAAGTTTTACGCTCTGCGGGAAGGATGTGGTCTTGCCCGGTTTCACATCGTCCGCAACGGTTTCCATGAACTGCAGCGCGCCGTGCTCCATCCATACTTTGCCGGCTTTGCGTGCGATGCCGCGATACTTATCCACATTCTTTTTCGGAATCGGAATGATGAAACCATCGACGTAGGCCATGTACACCTCCTTAAGTGATTGAGTAGGAACCCCCTATTCGCATGCAAACGAACGTCCTATTTTTCAGGCCGGGACAACCTCGATCGTCGCAGTGGGCCGACCCGCGGCGACCCACGCATCGAGTCCACCCAAGAGCGGACGCACTCGTTTGAATCCGTGCTTCGTGAGGACAAGCGCAGCGCTCGCGGCCGAAGCATCGTTCGGGCAATTGCAATACAAAACGATATCGCGATCGCGCGGGAGTTCTTGAATGCGGGCGCTAAGCTCGTTGAGACCGATGGCCAGCGCGCCGGGAATTTGTCGCCGGTCGATGTGGTATCCCGCCTCGGAGCGCACATCGATAATGAGCGGCGGCTCGCCTACTTCGATGAGCGCGTGAAGGTCATCGATACTGATGCGTGACATGGCGATGCTGCGCAAAAACAAACGTCGGCGCAGGTATCGCCACAGCACGAAGGCAATGGCCAAGGCGGCTAACCCGATTGCCGCCACGCTGCCGGCCTGACTCATGGCAACGAGCACGTCTTGAATTTGCTCGCTGAAGACAACACCCAAACCGAGATAGGCCGCGGACCATAGTGCGCCTGCGATCAGGCCGAAGAAGACGAAGCGTGGCGTCGTCATGCCCAATGCGCCTGCCATCGGCGCCGCAACCACGGACACGCCGGGGACAAACTTCGCCGCGATAAGCGAGCTGCCGCCCCAACGCGAGATAAGCGATTCGCTTTGACGTACACAGGAATCCGGCGAAAGCGAAATCCGGCAAAGCAGTTTCATGACGCGCGCGCCATAGCCCCGTCCCGCATAAAACCAGACGGCGTCGCCGATGAGATTGGCGAGAATGGCGATGAGAAAGACCGCAACGAGGGAAATCTCTTCGATCATTGCGAAACCGCCGGCGACGACAAGCAAAGGCGCCGCGGGAACGGGCGCACCGATGCGTGCGGCAAGCGTGACCAGAAAGACGACCAACAGGCCGTGTTGACCGCCGATGTTCAGAAGTTCATCCATAACCGAATCCTACAGCGGCCCCACCGAGGGGCCGTTGTCTTTACCGGTATTCAAGCGTTGAAACCGCCATCGACATCGAGCGTCGCGCCCGTGATGTATGAGGCGTCCGGGCTAGCCAGAAAAGCAACCGCTGCGGCGACTTCCTCCGGTTTCCCATAACGTCCCAGCGCGGTCATCGGCTTTTGCGTTTCAGCAAAGTCGCCGTCTTCGGGATTCATTTCCGTGTTGATGGGGCCGGGTTGAACGGTATTGACGGTGATTCCTTTCGCCCCGAAATCCCGTGCCCAACCGCGTGTATACGCAGCGACAGCTGCTTTCGTCGCCGAATAGTCTGCGACGCCGGCAAAAGGCGAACGGCTACCGACGACCGAACCGATGGAGATGATCCGGCCGCCCTCGCTGAGAATCGGCGCTGCGGCGCGCACGGCGGCGGCCACACCACCGACATTGATGGCGAATTGACGATCGAATTCGGCGATATCGCCGGCGGGGTCGCCCACCGCACCCGTCACAAACACGCCTGCGTTATTCACAAGGATATCGAGACGGCCGAAGGCTTCGCGCGCCTGATTGACGAGCCCCTCGACTTCTTGAGCGCTGGCTTGGTCTGCTTTGAACGCATGACCGCGCACGCCGAACGCCTCAATGTTGCGGATCACCGCTTTGGCGCGGTCGGGCGACGACGCATAACTGATCGCGACGTGCGCGCCTTCTTCCGCCAATCGTTTAGCGATGGCCGCCCCGATGCCGCGGGAACCGCCCGTTACGAGTGCCACTTTGCCGCTGAGTTTTCCTGCGTTTTGCTTGGTCATGATGTTTTTCCCTTGAAGAGTCTGCTGAAGTGAGGCCACTGTATTCGCCTGCATGGAGTATATAAAGCCGCGTTTTGTAGCTTCTTTGTTTCTGATAGGGAATAATCAGGTCCGTAATGCACTGAGTGGACTGAATTCATGGATCAATTCCAGGCGATACGCGTCTTTGCGCGGGTGGTAGAAGCGGGCAACTTCACTAAAGCCGCCGAGTCGCTGCAGATGCCGAAGGCGACGGTGACCAAGCTGATTCAGAGCCTGGAAGCGCATTTACGCGTGAAGCTGCTGCAACGAACGACGCGACGCGTGACGGTCACCGCCGATGGCGCCGCCTATTACGAGCGCACCACGAGGCTGGTAAACGAACTGGAAGATATCGAAGCGAGCCTCGCGCATGCGCAAAGCAATCCCCACGGCCGATTGCGCATCGATGTACCCGCCTCGCTGGCGCGCGTGGTGATCATTCCGGCACTGCCGCGTTTTATCGCACGCTATCCGGATATCAGCGTCGATGTGGGGGTGAGCGACCGGCGTGTGGATCTGCTCGAAGACAATGTGGATTGCGTGATTCGCGGCGGCCCTCTCACCGATTCTTCGCTGATCGCCAGGCGGCTGGGTGGCTTGACCTGGGCGACCTGCGCAACGCCGGAATACCTAAAGCATCATGGCGTCCCGAAAAAACCGGAAGACCTGCTGAACGGTCACACCGTCGTCAGCTATTTTTCGTCGCAGAGCGGACGAGTGATGCCTTTCCGCTTCCGTCCGAAGGGAACGCAGGAAGAAGAACTCGAGATCGAGGGCCGGCGCCTCGTCGGCGTGAACGACAGCAACGCTTATCTCACTGCGGGACTCGCCAGCCTCGGCGTGTTGCAACTGCCTTGCTTCGCGTTGCTCGAACACATCAATAGCGGCGCGCTGGTGCCGATACTGAAGGATTGGGATCGCGAACCACTGGCCGTGCATGTGCTCTATCCGTCTAACCGCCACTTGAGTAGAAAAGTGCGTGTGTTCATCGACTGGGCCGCGGAACTGTTCGAGCAAACGCCTTAAAGAGCACGAAAGCGCGGCCTGCCATCGTCCAAGGTTTCGCCAAACATCGTTGCGGGTCGCACCCATAACGACCGCTCTTTCGGCCATAACTGCTCGTAGACCGTCATCTCTTCCATGGTTTCCGAATGCCGCGCCGTACCGATCAGGCGGTAGAGTCCGCCTTTGTAGTGTTCATGCGTAGCGATCGCTCTGGCTTGCGCTTCTGTCATCTCAGTGAACCGACGTTTAGCTGGGAAATCGTTCCGGCGGCGGCAGACCGATGCCGCGCAAATACATTGCGAGATCATCGACGCCGCCGATGCGAGCAGTGAAGAGGACGTGGTCGGCGAGTCGATGCGCCGGTTTGGGTTGTTCGGCGAGCACTTGTGCGAGGCGACGCGCGATTGCCGGCGACGAATCGAGCCAGCGCACGCCCTCCGGCGAGACGGACTGAAGCTCGTCGAGCAACAACGGATAATGGGTGCAACCGAGCACGACCGTATCTACAGGCGGCGCACCTTCACCGAAGAAAGGCTGGAGGATGTCGCGCAACGCGGCGCGATCCACGACTTCACCGCGCAATTTTTCTTCCGCCATTTCCGCCAAGCGCGCCGATCCAATCGAAATCAGCCGGCAATCGACAGCGAATTGCTCGACGAGATTTTTGACGTACGGGCGCAGCACGGTGGCCTCCGTGGCGAGTAAACCGATTACGCGCGACTTGGAGACTTCGCCCGCCGTCTTAATAGGCGGCACGACGCCGACAACAGGCAATGTAAAACGCGCGCGCAGCGCGTCGAGCACAACCGTGCTCGCAGTATTGCAAGCAACAACAACTGCTTCGCAGGCAAACGCTTCGAGCGCACTTTCAACCAACTCGATAAGACGCGCAGTGAGCTCCGCTTCACTGCGCTTGCCATACGGAAACCAAGCGTTGTCGGCGATGTAAATGATGGCAAGGTCCGGCATTGTGGCCCGGATGGCACCTACGACGGAAAGCCCGCCTACACCTGAGTCGATGACAAGGGTTCGCTGCATGCGCCGACTTGAAAAGGAAAGCCAGGACTATAACCGAGGCGCTTCGCCCCCCAAAGAAAATGCCACGATCGGATTTGTGCACCAACCGTGGCATGACGAGGTCCGTGCCGGCGAACCGGCGATACGGGTTACTGGTTCTGCGTGTGCTTGTTGCGCGCTGCCGTCCGCTCATCCGGCGTGACGTAACCGTCTTTATTCAGGTCGACCTTGTCAAACATGGCTCTCGCCGCAGCCGCATTCTCCGCGCTTGAAATGACACCATCACCGTTGGTATCCACAGCTTTGATCTTGTCAGGCGAAATCGGCGGTAATTTGTGCCCCTCAAGTTTCTGCGCCGCGCGCGCATGCGCGGCTTCGATTTCCTTGGTCGTCACTTTTCCGTCTTTGTCTGCGTCAAGCATGTTGAACATTTTGCCGGTGATCACCGCATTCTCGGCCGCAGAAATCTTGCCGTCCGCATCGGTATCGATGGCCTTGAGCCCTCGATTGGTTTGCTGTGTAGCCGTGGGCTCCGCGTAAACAGCGGCCGACAGCGTGAACCCGGCGATCAGCGCGGCGCCGATCATGTGATTGAAGGAACTTTTCATGTGTATCTCCGTTATATGAACGCCGGGCGGCAGCTGCGCCCATGGCGCTATCGCGTGCAAAATACGGCCCCGCAGGATCGCAGAACGCCGCTCATGCGAGTACGTTGACCGCCCGAAAGTTTCGCTATGTTTCAATTGGTCGGAATGCCGGTGGCTCTTTGCTCGGCCATTGCCTTCAGGTCCTTCAGACCCTTCTCGAAATCCCCGCCGATCATATCGTCCATATCGATGAACAACGAAAGCAGTTTGGAAAAATAGGGTACAGGTCCGTCTATCGACCACGTGACTTGGGTAAGCGCGCCTTGTGGCACAAAATCGAAACTCGCCGTGTTGTGCGCCTCGAAGGGCTCGACGAAACGCAGATCGATAAGAACTTTTGTGAAGGGTACTGATTCAGTGATTTCCATGCGGCCTTTGCCCACATTGCCATCTCCCGACCATTCATACCCCGCACCCTTGCCGGATGAAGGGCCGGTGTAGATCCGTTTCATCGCCGGATCCTTCTTCTCATATGGCGACCAATGTTTCCACGATGGCAGCTCGTTCACTAGCGGAAAAATCTTCTCCGGTGGCGCTTGAATGCTAAGCGAACGTTCGACATGAAAACTGTCCGGCTGGAAAGCGGCATAGGCGAGCAAAGCCGCGACCAGAATCAGCACGACAATGAAAATCTTCTTCAGCATATTCGCCCCATAAACGGGTTAAAGCCATATGCGAGTCTATTCGTCGGCAACGACCATCCACGACACGCCAAAGCGATCGGCGACCATACCGAAAGCGGAGGAGAAGAAAGTTTTTGCGAGCGGCATCTGCACTTGCCCGCCGTCCCTCAGCGCATCGAAGTAACGCTTCGCTTCGTCCTCATCGTTTACGAGTATGGCAAGCGAGACGCCTTGGAATGTCGGCTTGCCGGTACACATGCCGTCCGATGCCAAGATTGCCGTTTTGCCCACGCGAAATTGCGCATGCATGATCTTGTTCATGTTCTCCGGCGGCATGGGCGCCCCATCCGGACCGCAGGCGGCGGGTCCGTCCGGGTTTTGGCTGAAACGCATCATGGTTTCGATCTCTGCATCGATGGCACGACTATAGAATTCGAGTGCTTCCTCGCATCGGCCGTCGAAAAACAAATAGCTTTGAACTTCCATGGGAATTCCTCTCGTCAATAAGACCGCGCCAGGCGTTTTCACCGGAGGGATCGGTTGAGCGTTCGATTGAGGGTTCGACTACGGCCGTGATTGTGCCGCATCCGCGTGCGGCGGGTCAGAAAATGCGGGCAAGCGCCTCGCGAATCGGCTCGGGGCTGGTCGGTCTCACGACGCGCTCGATCTCCTGACCGTCCTTCATGAAGATCAAGGTTGGCCATAATTTAATGCGGAAGGAGCGTCCGAGCGGCCTGCCGCTAGCATCTTCCGCTTTGATATGGCGAAATGCCCGAGAAGGGCCGAACGCGTCATCGATGATCGGTTGCGCCGCTTTGCAAATGCTGCACCAATTGGCGCCGAATTCGAGGACGACCGCGCCGCGGAGTTTGTCGATCTCCTCTCGGGAAGGAACGTCCTCGGTATATGCCGCCATCCTTATTGCATCCTGGGTTGACCGTTCGAGGCCATCACGCCGCCATCGACCGGAAGATTGACGCCGTTGATGAAACTCGCGTCATCGCTCGCGAGAAAAGCCACTACGCCGGCGATGTCGTCCGGCTCGGCATGCCGACGCAAGGCGATACGATCTTTGAATTTTTCCATCAACGCTTGGTCTTCGAACATATCTTCCGTCATGCCGGTGTTGGTCAGCGAAGGGCATACGGAATTGACACGTACCCCTTTCGCGCCAAAATCAAGCGCCATGGCTCGAGTGAGATTCACGACGCCACCTTTCGCGGCATTGTACGCGACCATATTCCAATCGCCCCTCAGGCCGGATACCGACGCTGTGTTGACGATGCAGCCTCCCCGTCTCAACAAGTGAGGTAGCGCTGCGCGGCAACCATAGAAGACGCCGCTCAAGTCAATGGCGATCGTTTCATGCCAATCTTCGAGTGTGATTTCGAGCGCACTGCCTTCGTGCACGACACCGGCGTTGTTGACCATGATGTCTAAACGGCCGAAGCGCTGCACGGCCACATCGACAAGCGTGGATACATCCCTGAAGTTGGAGATGTCGCACACATAGGCGAGCGTGCGGTTCGCGTCGAGCTTAAGCGCGGCTTCATCGAGTTTGCTGCGCGTTCGCCCAGCCAGCACAACGTTGGCGCCTTCCTGCGAAAAGCGTTCGGCCACACTACGGCCGATGCCCGAGCCAGCGCCGGTGACAATCACGGTCTTCTTGGCAAAGCGTTGCATGCGGAAACTCCTGTTGTAGTCGTTTCCTTCGCTACGGCAAAGTGCATGCCGGGAACCGCGCCCTAGGAATTGACTCGTCTTTTATAAGAACGCAATTCCCCGATCACGCCCATCAACACGATGCCCCAGCCGATGAAACCGATGACGCCGCCGACGATTCGCATCGGTCCACCGAAATACGGCACGTCAACCATGCCGGCGCTCGTATAGAGAAGCAGAGCCGCGACGATAAACACGGCAAGACCCAAGCCGATGACTTTAAAACCGCGCCAATGCACCGGCGCGGCGGACCAACGGATGGAAGCGATGAGCCGGCGATGAATCGCAAACGAATCAATCATTTTCTACACCTGCAATGTGTGTATCAAGACCACAATGCAAGCACTGCTCCCAACTGGGGGAAGCCGCGAATCAGACGTTGAAGAGGAAGTTCAATACATCGCCGTCTTTGACAACGTATTCCTTACCCTCGGCGCGAAGCTTGCCGGCCTCCTTCGCGCCCTGCTCACCTCTATGTGCGATGAAGTCGTCGAAGGCAATCGTCTGCGCACGGATAAAGCCTTTTTCAAAATCGGTGTGAATCACCCCCGCGGCTTGCGGCGCCGTGTCGCCCGCATGAATGGTCCAGGCGCGCACCTCTTTTACGCCGGCGGTGAAGTAGGTTTGCAGTCCCAGCAGTTTGTAGCCGGCTCGAATCAGTCGATTGAGACCGGGCTCTTCAAGGCCCATGTCATCAAGAAACAATTTTTTCTCTTCCTCGTCGAGATCGCCGAGTTGCGATTCGATCGCGGCGCTAATCGCGACCACAGGCGCGCCTTCCTTCTTCGCGTATTCCTCGACGCGCGCCAACATGGGATTGTTCCGGAAACCCTGTTCGCTCACATTGGCCACATACATGGTCGGCTTGGTGGTCAGCAGAAATAAGGGCTTCAACAAAACGAATTCGTCTTTGCTGAGATCGCAGGTCCGCGCGGGCTTCGCTTCATTCAATACCGCCTGCACTTTTTCCAGCACTGCAACGAGACGCTGCGCCTCTTTGTCGCCCGAACGCGCAATCTTCGAGGACTTATGCAATTGCCTTTCAACCGCCTGCATATCCGCGAGCGCGAGTTCCGTGTTGATGGTTTCAATATCGGCGATGGGATCAACCTTGCCGGCAACGTGAATGACGTCGCCGTCTTCGAAGCAACGCACCACATGGGCGATCGCATCGGTCTCCCGAATGTTGGCGAGGAACTGATTGCCCAGGCCTTCGCCCTTCGACGCGCCCGCGACCAACCCCGCAATATCGACAAACTCCACTGTCGCAGGCACCACTTTTTGCGGCTGAACGATTTGCGCGAGTTGCGCCAGACGTTCGTCCGGCACTTCCACAATGCCGGTGTTCGGCTCGATGGTGCAGAAAGGATAGTTCTCGGCAGCGATGCCCGCCTTGGTCAGCGCGTTAAAGAGCGTGGACTTGCCCACGTTAGGTAAACCGACGATACCGCAACGTAATGTCATGACTGCACCTTGGTATGCAACTTGAGCATCGCGGCGTTCATGTCGCCCGCAATGAGTAAATTCGAAACGTCGACACAACGATCGACCGCTTTGTCGATCGCCTCGCGCTCGGCCGGCGCGGGCGAATTGAGCACGTAATCCGGCACGACATTTTTGTCGCCGGGATGACCGATACCGATGCGCAATCGCCAAGTGGCTTGGCTGCCTAATTGCGCCTCAATGTCCTTAAGCCCATTGTGACCGCCTGCTCCCCCGCCTTTTTTGAGCTTGACGGTGCCGGGTTCGAAATCCAACTCGTCATGGGCGATAAGAATCTCTTCGGGTTCGATTTTGAAGAAACGCGCGAGCCCGCCCACCGCCTTCCCGGAGAGGTTCATGTAGGTCTGCGGTTCCATCAACCACAGATCGCCCTCATTGAGCTTAACCCGAGCAATAAGGGCGTGGTACTTCGCATCCTTGCTTAACGCAACGCGCAACTTATTTGCCAAACGGTCGAGGAACCAGAAGCCCACGTTGTGGCGATCGCCTTCGTGTTGACGCGTGGGATTGCCCAGACCGACGATGAGTTTGATGGCCATAACCGTCCTTGTACAACAAAAAAGGCGCGTCGGTGACCCGCGCGCCTCTTTTGCTCCGGCGACAGATTATTTCTTCTTGTCGCCGCCTTTTTTATCGTCAGCTTTGCCTTCTTCTTTCTTGGGCTCGGCTTGTTTCGAAGCAGGCACTGCGGAAGCGACAGGCGCTGCCGTCTCCTCCGTAGCCACTTCTTCCGCAGCGCGTGGCACAGTGGCCAAGACCACCGCAGGATTTTCGTTGCCATGGGCTAATTCAACGCCCTTCGGCAGCGTCAACTCGTTTGCGTGAATCGGGTTGCCCACTTCGATGTTCGCCAAATCCACTTCGATGTACTCGGGCAGATCGCCCGGCAAACATTTGATGTCGATCTCGTTCAAGATGTGGGTGATCTTCGCGCCGCCCAGTTTGACTGCGGTGGAAGCCTCTTGATTCATGAAGTGCAGCGGCACTTTCATGTGGATCTTCTGATCGGCAAGCACGCGCTGGAAATCGATATGCTGCACTTCGCGACGGAAGGGATGCATGTTGAAGTTGCGCAGCAAAACCGACTGCGGTTTGCCATCCACATTGAGACTCAGTACCGAAGCATGAAACGCTTCTTTACGAAGCGCCTGGAACAGCTCGTTGTGGTCGATTTCGATATTCATCGCCGGATCTTTACCGCCATACACAATGCCTGGCGTCTTGCCGGCTTTGCGCAGACGGCGGCTCGCACCCGTTCCCTGCACTTGGCGCTGTTGCGCCTTGATTTCGATTTGCATGTTGCTACTCCACGTTGACGGCCCCGCGACCAGGCACCGCCGTTAAAAACCCCTTGCGGGGATGAATTCTTTAACCCTTCCTCAGAAGGGAGGAAACCGTTTGCGGGCGTCCGCTTCGACTAACAGATACGCCAACTCTTGCAACTACGCCATAACTTCGTTTTACTTTGTCCTCGCTCGTCCAGCTCCGCTGACTCGCGATCGTCTTCAACTCACTGCGCTTGTTTATTCCATAAACAAGCTTGAGACGGAATCCTCGTTGCTAATGCGCAATATCGTTTCGGCCAACAAGGTCGATACCGATAACACGCGAATCTTTTTACAGGCCGCTGCATCGGGACGCAGCGGAATCGTATCTGTGACCACCAACTCGTCGATTTGCGACTCGGTGATCCTTTCGGCGGCGCCACCCGACAACACCGGATGCGTACAGTAGGCGATGACTTTCAATGCGCCATTCGCTTTCAATGCATCGGCGGCTTTGCACAATGTGTTCGCGGTATCGACCATGTCATCCATGATGATGCAATTACGCCCTTCGACTTCGCCGATGATGTTCATCACCTCCGACACATTCGGGCGCGGACGGCGTTTGTCGATAATCGCCAAATCGGATTCGAGACGCTTGGCCAATGCCCTGGCGCGCACCACACCGCCGACGTCCGGCGACACCACGAGCAAATTGTCGTAATTGTGTTTCCATACATCGCCGAGCAAGACCGGCGCGGCGTACACGTTGTCGACCGGCACATCGAAAAAACCTTGAATCTGGTCGGCATGCAGATCCATGGTCAACACGCGATCGACACCGACCGCGCTCAACATATTCGCAACCACCTTTGCGCTGATTGGAACCCGAGCCGAACGCGGCCGCCGATCCTGCCGGCCATAGCCGAAATAAGGAATCGCCGCGGTGATGCGCCCGGCCGACGAACGACGCAACGCATCGACCATAACCAGGACTTCCATCAGGTTGTCGTTGGTCGGCATACAGGTAGATTGCAAAACAAAGCAGTCCTTGCCCCGTACGTTCTCGAGAATTTCCACCATCACTTCGCCGTCGGAGAACTTGCTCACCGTGGCGTGGCCGATAGGGATATTCAGCCGCTTGACGACGTTATGGGCGAGCAGGGGGTTCGCATTCCCCGTGAAGACCATCAAACTTTCGTAGGCCATCTTTATCGGCGGACTCTCGTCCGTCTCACCCCGCGTTAAAAAAACAACAGCCGCAAGCGGACTTGCGGCTGATCAATCTCGTTATCCGTACCAGCAAAGTGGCTGGGGAGGAAGGATTCGAACCTTCGCATGCCGGAATCAAAATCCGGTGCCTTAACCAGCTTGGCGACTCCCCATCCGAACCGACTCAATCGCTGACTTCAGTCGAATTGAGCGCCAAGTGCAAGGGATGACGTTCCAAACTGCGAACTGCATATCCCTGCCATCCCGACGGAATTCTCTTCATCACGGATCGCGCTTCCGCTTCGTCGCCGAAAGCGGCGTAAACGCATGCCCCGGAGCCGCTCATACGCGCATCGCCGTAGGTTTTTAACCAATCCAGCGCCTGCGCGACCTGCGGAAACTTGTCGCGCACCACGGGTTCCAGATCGTTAGCTACCCGATCGAAATTGAGACCCTTGGAAAAGGGCGCAATTTTGAGCGGAATCCTATGACGTGTCAATTCTGGCGCTGCGAAGATCTGCCCAGTTTGCACGCTAACTCCCGGATGAATAAGGACATACCAAGAGGTGGGTAAATCTATAGGGGTTAAGCGTTCGCCGATCCCTTCGGCCCAAGCATTACGCCCATGGACGAAAACGGGGACATCGGCCCCCAGTTTCAGGCCAAGCGAAGCCAGTGCTTCGAGATCTAAGCCGGTGCCCCATAGATGATTAAGCGCGACCAAGGTCGTCGCCGCGTTGGAGCTGCCTCCACCGAGCCCGCCCCCCAAAGGGATGGTCTTTTCGACTGCCAGCGATGCGCCTTTGCTTGTCCCGGTCGCCTGCTGCAAGAGCCGCGCGGCTCGAATCACAAGGTCGTCGTCTTCGCCGACGCCCTCGAGCGCGCGAGTACGAACAATGCGTCCATCGTCGCGTAACTCAATGTCGATCCAATCGCACAAGTCAACGAACTGAAACACCGTCTGCAACAAGTGATAACCATCCGGACGGCGGCCTACGACGTGCAAAAACAGATTGATTTTCGCGGGCGCCGGGAAGCGCGTACGAAAGCGCGTACTCATGGCGCAGTGTTCCACTCTTCGATCGCAAGCCGAATGTCGAGATCGTCCCGAGTGAGCCGCAGGCGTTGCGGTAGGTTGCGCGCTTCGTCCCATGCCAGGTATTCGATATGCCAACCCAGTTGATCGAGGGTGGCAAGACGCTGGCCGTCCATTTTGCGTTGTGCCGGCGCGGTGGACAAAGCGCGGCCGCGTATCCATTCGGGCAAGCCGATCAAAGGCAGTCGCCAACCGAGCGCCTGCTCGGTCAACGCTTCGGGGTCGGGGGCTTTGTACTCATGGCCCTCGGCGGTACGCAGCATGTACACGCCGTCGCGTCGGGATAGCTCGGCAATGCCTTGGCCTAGGGGATTGGAAATCAACAAATCGTCTTTTTCGCCGCTATGCCGCCAGGCCACGCGGCCGGACGCGGCCTCCTGCCCGTATCGGACCGCCACACGTCCGTTGACCTCGAAACCATCGGAGGCCAAAGGCGCTTCGTCTTGCGGCAGGCTCGCGCAAGCGTTGAGAACGAACGCAAGCACCAGAATACCGAGCCGCTGTCGCGACCGCATGTTCAAGGCTTAAGCCGCTGAACGGTTTTGACCAGCGTTTCATTCTCCGGCGATTTGGCGAGCGCTTCTTCCCACATTTTCTGCGCTTCGTCGCGTCGGCCGCTCTGCCAAAGCACCTCGCCGAGATGGGCTGCGATTTCCGCATCAGCGCGTCCGGCATAGGCTCGCTGCAACCATTCGATCGCTTCGCCATGCTTACCTTGACGGTACAGAACCCAGCCCATGCTATCCATAATGAAATAATCGTCGGGCGCGAGTTTGACGGCTTTATCGATGAGTTCATGCGCTTCCGCCAAGCGCTCATTGCGATCGGCGAAGGCATAGCCAAGCGCGTTGTACGCGTGCGCATGATCCGGTTGCAGCTTGATGAGTTTGCGCAAGGAAGATTCCATCACGTCCAGGCGACCGACCTTCTCGGCGGCCATCGCATGGCGATAGAGCAACTCGGAATCGTTGGGCAATTTGTCGAGTGCCGTCGCGAGCACGTCGAAAGCTTCGTTGTCGCGTTTCGCCGCATTGAGAATGGACGCCTCCGCCATGGCGATCTGCACGCGCTGTTGATTCGTCGAGGGAACGATTTGACGCAGGAAAGCGAGCGCACCGTCGAGGTTGCCTTGCTTGACCTGCAACTGCGCATGGCGAAACTGTGCGGTCATCTGATGTTCGCCCGGGCCTACGCTTGCATACCAAACCAACGCCTCGTCATAGCGTTTGCGGGCCTCGGCAACTTGGCCGAGATAAATCCGGGCGAGGTCGTTATTGCGGCCGTCCTCTTCGAGAACCCGCTTGAAGTAGCGCTCGGCGCTGTCGTAGTCCTGCAACTGCGCCGACAGTTCGGCGACTGTAATGAGCACATCGAGGTTCGCCGGATTGTCTTTCAAGACGCGCTCGAATTCGGCGCGTGCCTCAGGGAATTTTTTCTCCGCCCACAATAGACGCCCGTAGTTGATGCGCACGTTGTAAGCGAGCGGATGTGTTTGCAAATGTGCGGCAAGGCGCTCGCGCGCGGCATCGCCACCGACAATGCGCTGAAGGAGTTGCGCCTCGAGCAGCACCGCGCTTTCCCAGCCCGGTTTGAGCGTAGTGGCCTTGCGAATTTCGTCCAATGCAGATTGTTGTTGCCCTGTCTGGAGCGCAACTTGCGCCATTGCGTAGTGCGCTTCCGCGGCATCCGGCTCCGTCGCCACCCAAAGCCGCGTGGCTTCAATCGCTGTCTGCGGCTGCCGCGCGACGATAGCCATCTCTACCGCGCGTCGAGCAAGACGAGGGTCGCGCGTACGGCGCGTCAATTCGAGAAAGGTCTGGGCGGCCAGCGAATAGTTGCCGCGTTGCGCCGCCATCTCGCCGATGAGAAATCCATAAAGAATGTCGTTGCTCAGCTTCTGCTTCGGCAAGTCCGAATCCGGCAGCTTCGGATCATCGGGTAGCGTAGAGGTATTCGGCTCAGCCGGGGCAGCCGTTGGCGCTGCCTGCTTAGTATCCGGAGCGGCAGTCTCGACAGGGGCGGTAAGCGGTTTCGTGGTGTCGTGCGCACAACCTGCCACCCCAACCATTGCGGTGAGGATCAGGGCGAAGCGAAAAAGGGGATTCATGGAAGACTGCTCAATGAGCGGAGGAGTTGAAGAAAGATATTAGCAGGGCAGCCCTTTTCGCGACATGCGGCCTTGAGTTAAGTTCTTCTCCATGCCAGAACTGCCCGAAGTCGAAATCACACGCCGCGGTATCGCGCCGCACCTTCTCGGACGCGAAATTGCCGGGGTGGTGATTCGCCAGCGGCAACTGCGCTGGCCGATTCCCCGCAATCTGAATCGCATCCTTCGTGGTCGACAAATCCTCTCGGTCGACCGTCGCGGGAAATATCTGCTGCTTGACTGTGACGGTGGAAGCTTGATTCTGCATCTGGGCATGTCCGGTAGCTTGCGTGTATTAAATCCCTTGGAAGAACCGGGCCCGCACGATCATTTCGACTTAGTCATGCCTGAACAAGCGGTTCGCCTACGGGACCCGCGTCGCTTCGGCGCGGTGCTGTGGACCAACGATGTTTCGAGGCATCCTCTCCTGATACATTTGGGCGTAGAGCCGCTTAGCGACGCTTTCAACGGCGAATTTCTGTACGCGCACACGCGCGGGAAGCGGCAAGCGATCAAACTGGCGCTGATGGACCATCGGCTCGTCGTCGGTGTGGGCAACATTTACGCGAATGAAAGCCTGTTTCGAGCGGGGATACGCCCACAACTGCCCGCACACCGCCTCTCGCGGGCGCGTTGCGCCCGCCTCGTGGAATGTGTGCGTGAAACCTTGACTGAAGCGCTCGCGCAAGGCGGCAGCAGCTTGCGCGATTTCATCCATTCGGACGGCAGTAGCGGTTATTTTCAGCAAAACTACTTTGTTTATGGCCGCGAAGGCGAAGCGTGCCGGCAATGCGGCAAAACGATCCGACGGATCGTTCAAGGCCAGCGCGCCACGCTTTACTGCCCTCAGTGCCAATGTCCTTAACCCCTGGATTGCATGGTACATTCGGGCTTTGGCGACACTTCAACTGTGATAGCAGAGCTATGGATGCAGGTCTGGCGCAGCGTTTCCGTGAATATGGTGCTTGGCGCGCCAACCTAGGCAGCCGGATTTTGGCCTACCGCAATTGGTTGGCCGACAACGCGCTCAGCAATGGCCACGTCGAACTGCGCATCGACCAATTGCTCACCCGATTGCGCGAAGACAAACTTGTTATCGCTTTTGTCGCGGAATTTTCGCGCGGCAAGTCCGAATTGATCAACGCCCTCTTCTTCGCCGACTATGGCAAACGGCTACTTCCCTCTGCCGCCGGTCGCACGACGATGTGTCCAACGGAATTGCTGTGGGATTCCACAAAACCACCGCGCATCCAGCTGCTGCCCGTCGAAACGCGCACCTCCACTGCACCGCTCGCAGAATTTAAGCAGTTTCATGACGAATGGGTCACGCTGGAATTGGATCTGCAGAACCCTGAAGCGCTGGTCAACGCATTCCAGCATGTGCGCGACGTGAAGCGCGTGTCGGCAAATGAAGCGGCGCTCTACGGTTTGCACACACCCGGAGAGTCGAATGAAAGCGATGTGGAAATTCCCTGCTGGCGCTATGCGGTAATTAACTTCCCGCATCCTCTTCTGGAGCAAGGCGTCATTATTCTCGACACGCCCGGTCTCAATGCGCTGGGCACCGAACCGGAATTGACGCTCGACTTACTTCCCAATGCGCACGCGGCGCTATTCCTGCTCGCTTGCGACGCCGGGGTGACACAAAGCGACGCGGATGTTTGGAATCGTCATTTAGCTGTCTCGCCGAATCGTCATGCGAGCCGTCTGGTGGTTTTGAACAAGATCGACGCCCTGTGGGATGACATTCGCAGCGACGCGGAAATCGGCGCAGAAATCGAAACCCAGCGTCTTCATACGGCGATCACACTGGGCTTACCGCCTTCACGAGTGCTGGCAGCGTCAGCCCAGAAAGCATTGACGGCGAAGATCAAGGGAGACGATGCGCTGCTCGCGCGCAGTCGTCTCCCCGAATTGGAACGCCGGCTCGCCGACGAGCTGATCCCCGGCCGGCAGAACATCATGCGCGAAGCCGTACGCAGTGATCTGGAAGATTTATTGGCC
>DATEOW010000133.1:0-7403 GCA_035273665.1 Burkholderiales bacterium
ATACCGTACGCCCTCTTGTTGTTTGAACGAGGAATCGTGTTCTTCATCCACGATGACGAGACCAACGTCTGGCAAGGGCGCAAACACTGCGAGACGAGTGCCCAGGACGATGTCTGCTTGTCCAGATTGTGCGGCCAACCACCCTCGCGCCCGCTCCTTGTCCGCACTTGCGCTCGTCAAGGTGACCAAGCGCACGCCGGGCAGTCGAGTGCGCAGCTGTGCTTCTAAATGGGGAGTCAGGTTGATCTCGGGAACGAGCATCAACACCTGCTGGCGGCGTCCAAGCGTCGCTGCAATGGCGTGCAGATACACCTCGGTTTTCCCGCTGCCTGTGACACCAAGGAGAAGCTGTACAGCAAAGCTTCCCAAGCTTTCCTGAATGGCCTGCACAGCCTTTTGTTGCGCAGGCGTCAGACAATAAGGGGTGGACAAAGCGATCGTTGGAAGGGGTGCGCTACTGGGCTCAATCCATCCGTTTTGGAGCAGCTGCCGTTTTTGCGTGGCGGGAAGCGCAGCTGCTGGAAGTGGCGTTGCGGCAAGCTGGCGTAACAACTCGCGTTGCAGAGGGCTACGCAGCTTGGTGCTCGTCAGCGCGGCATGACCCATGGCCGTAATCGCGTAAGTTTGTGGTTCTACATTCAGCGCTAGAGGGCGACGTAAACGTGGTGGCAGCGCCGCATGAAGCACTTCCCCCAAAGGCCGCTGATAGTAGTCGCTACAAAAACGAGACAAGGCGAGCCACTCGCTGCTCAGGGCGGGCATATCCTCAAGCACTTCTTCAGCCTCGCGCAACTTATCTGCGGCGACGTCACTCGTTGCGGCTACGGCGATGACCACACCAAGCTTGCGTCCTCGACCAAATGGAACGACGACACGCTTCCCCACCATAGCCGCCGATGCATCCGGGTAGGAATAATCAAAGAGGCGCGGGAGTGGAACATCCAGCGCGATTTGCAGCACCGCCATGTCGATGGGTTGTTTTCTAAAATTCGCTTTTTTAGCGAGAAAGTCTTGTTTGTTAAAGCGAATCTTGGTTGTTCACAATTTTTGTGGATAAGTTTGTGAATAAGCCTGTAAAAAAACCGTAACTAGCCTGTGCAAAAGGAAATTTTTACCCCGCTTATTTTCGATGCGCCTAAATATTTCCTTTGTTAACAGTAACTTTCAGCACGCTAAGAGGGAAATACCGGCCAGAAGCGCGAATTTACTGGGGGTTCAGGGGATTGTGCATAAGTCAAGCGTTTCCTGTCTCTTTAAGCTTTTGCGATGCGGCACGAACGGTCTCTACCAAGACCACCACATTATCGGGTGGCGTGAACTGTGAGATGCCATGTCCAAGGTTAAAGATATGGCCTGGGCCTTTCCCGAATGAATTCAATGTGTGCAGCGCTTCCCGTCGCACGGCCTCGGGGTCCGATAGCAACACCGAAGGGTCGAGGTTGCCTTGCAGGGCCACACGCATGCCGATTCGGCGCCGGGCTTCACCCAAATCAATTGTCCAATCCAGGCCAACGACGTCACAACCGCATTCGGCGATTGCTTCGAGCCACAAGCCGCCGCCTTTGGTGAAAACAAGGACAGGCACCCGCCGACCTTCGCGTTCACGAATGAGTCCATCAATGATGCGGCGCATATACGCTAAGGAGAACGCTTCATAGGCGTGCGGCGTGAGGGTTCCGCCCCAAGTGTCGAAAATCATCACGGCTTGCGCGCCCGATTCGATCTGCGCATTGAGATAGGCGGTAACGGCTTCTGTATTAACCTCGAGAATCCGATGAAGCAAATCCGGGCGTTTATACAACAAGCTTTTGATATGACGAAAATCGTCGCTGCCACCCCCTTCGACCATATAACAGGCAAGCGTGAATGGGCTACCGGAGAAGCCGATTAAAGGAATGCGTCCGTTGAGTGCCGTTCTAATTTCTCGCACAGCGTCTAAGACATAACGCAGAGGTCCGCCAGGATCGGGAGCGCGCAGTGCAAGGATCGCGGCTTCTTCGCGTAAAGGCCTTTCGAACTTCGGCCCTTCGCCTTCGGCGAAATAAAGCCCTAAACCCATGGCATCCGGCACTGTGAGGATGTCCGAGAAAAGGATTGCTGCGTCGAGCGGGAAGCGCTCAAGAGGTTGGAGCGTCACTTCGCAAGCGAGCGCGGGTGATTTGCAAAGATTGAGGAAGTTGCCGGCGCGCTTGCGCGTCGCGTTGTATTCGGGCAAGTAGCGGCCAGCCTGACGCATCAACCAAATAGGCGTGTAGGCCGTCTCCTGTCGAAGCGCTGCGCGAAGGAAGGTATCGTTTTGCAGCGTCACATCAATTTCTCAGTGATGAATTTCCATTCCGCCGGTTCGACAGGCGTAATGGAAAGTCGATTTCCTCGTTGGAGAAGGCGCATTTCTGCCAAATGAGCGTATTCGCGTAGTTCGCTCAAAGTGACCAATCGCGTTTTTCGTACGAGCTGCACTTCCACGTTAAACCAACGGGGCGCATCGCGTGTTGCTTTGGGATCGTAATAAGGACTCTTGCGGTCGAACTGCGTTTCGTCTGGGTAGGCAAGCTTCGAAACCCTGGCAATGCCGGCGATCCCGGGTTCCGCGCAACTGGAGTGATAGAAAAAAACTTCGTCGCCTACTCGCATATCGTCGCGCATGAAATTGCGCGCCTGATAATTGCGCACACCAACCCAGGGCACGGCCTGTTTGGGAGCCTTCGCGAGATCGTCAATGCTGACCTCGTCGGGCTCTGATTTCATCAGCCAATAACGCATGGGTCCTGAGGATACACGCAGTGCAATAAAAAACGCAGGCCGAGGCCTGCGTTTGGAATAGGCGCCCCCCGCCGGAGCCGTTAGACCGCGTGTCTTGAACCATGCGGTTCAAGGTGGTCGCCTACGGGTCACCGTAGGTACGTCCGACGCGGGACGCGCACATTGGTGACGCTCAGATCAGCAACCGGTGCTAATGCATTGGTTCAAGAATGAAGCCGGCCTTGACGCACAACGCAGGGGACTTTGTAGCAGGGCGCATATGCGCTGACGACGCGAAGAACTAAAAGAGCTTTTCTTGCGGCGCAAGCATCGCATCGAGCGTAGCCTGCATGGAACTCATTCTACGCTTGAGGGCATCGCTGTCAAAGCCATCGATGGGTGTGGATGAAGATTTGCTGGTGAGTAATTCATGCGCGATGTTGAGTGCAGCCATGACGGCGACGCGCTCTACGCTACCTACGCGACCGCTGTCTTTAATTTCGTTCATTTTCTGATCGAGATAGGCGACCGCTCGCAATAGCGGCTCGCGTTCCTCTTCGGAACAGGTGACCTTGTAGCTGCGGCCCATGATGGTGATATCCAGGGCCCGAGTTTTATCGTTCATTCCGGAATCTGCAGCAGCAGTCCTTCGAGTCGCTCGCGGGCGTCGGAAATCTTGTCCGAAAGGCGTTTGTTTTCGTTATGAAGCTGGGCGAGCTGCTGACGCAGCTCGTTATTCTCGAGCCGCTGCCGTTGACACAGATCCGCCGCAAGGCGGATTCGGTCTTCCAGCGCCGACAGTTGTTCTTCCATCGACGCACTATAGGGGGCAAAAACTAAAGGGGTCAAGAACTAAGCCTGCGTTCTCAATGTGATTCGTGAACGGCGCCACGTCCATGACATCTTCAGTTGAGCATTTGTTCCGCCCAAGTAGAATCGCAGGCTGTTTGAGGTGCCCCGCCGCCGTCTGGCGGTGGGGTGAAACAGGGAAGCAGGTTCGGTGCGAGCGATCAATCGCGAGTGCCCATTCCTGCGCTGCCCCCGCAACGGTAGGCAAGTAGATCCGTCGGTATGCCACTGTGACGCGAGTCATGGGAAGGTGATTGGATCAAGCGGCAATCAATCCGCCGCACTTGCAAGCCCGGAGACCGGCCTTGAACGAAACGGGGTCCGCATAGGCGGTAGCTCGGCTTGGCCGAAGCGCGCGTTGTGCAACCCCTCTTACAACGATCGACGCCTGCGGGGACGCTGGCTTGGGGAATTGCATGCAATACGCACTAAGGCGGGCGCTTCTGCGCGCGGCCTGTTTTTTCTTTTTTTCCTTTCAGGTTTTTGCCCAAGACGATGACTCTGTCGTCGTCACGGCAACGCGCTTCCCTGATAAGAGATTGAACGCCCCAATAGGCACGCGCATCATTACCGCGGAAGAAATTGCCAAGAGCACGGCCAACAGCTTGTCGGAAGCGTTATCAAAGCTTGGCGGCGTGCACATCCGGAACAACGCCGGTGCGCCCGATCCGCAACTCGATTTGCGGGGTTTCGGCGCGGGCGCCGACCAGAACACGTTGGTATTGCTGGATGGCGTGCGGTTGAACTCCAGCGATCAGGCGGCGACGCGACTAAGCGTCATTCCCTTGCAGTCTGTGGAACGTATTGAAATCCTGCCTGGTGGCGGCGCGGTTCCATACGGCGGTGGTGCCACGGGCGGGACGATCAACATTGTGACGAAGGGGCCGCGATCAGGCGAGCGTACGGGGTCGCTGTTCGCTGGAAGAGGCACCTACAACACCAAAATCATGCGTGCTTTTGGAAGCGTTGGGGGTGAAAGCCTTGGATTGACAGTGAATGCGACCCGACATGACGCCGATAACTATCGCACCAATAACGATCTGGACCAGCGCAGCGGCTCCGCAGTGCTGCGTTGGCAGGAAGGGGCGCATAACGCGGCGTTACGCGTCGGTGCCGATCGTCAGGAATTGCGTCTGCCTTCCTATCGTACCGCTGCGCAACTGCATACCGATCGCGACGGAACGCGCACGCCGAATAGTCACAGTGCGACAGACGGTAGCTACGTAACCCTCTCAGCAGGGACTCGGACGGACGGTTTGGACTTCAACATCGATCTTGGATATCGGGAATCACAAAGCGATATTCACGATGTGGATCCCGATCCTTTCGTCGGCAGCTCGAAGCTGAGCGGCATGGCTCGGTATCGCAACATTTCTCCGCGCGTGCGCTGGCGGGGGTCGGCGATTCAGTGGAACACGGGTTTGGACTGGTATGACAACGAACGACACGCCGACGGCGTGTTCACCAGTTTCTTCGGCACGTTCGGGTCCGCCGGCGACGCGTCGGAACGGTCTATCGCGATTTACACCCAAGTCATGGCCGATCTGAGTCCGACGACGCGGTTCAATGCAGGAGTAAGGGCGCAAAGAGTTAAAACAGAACAGCGCGATTTGCCTCCAAGCTTCAGTGTGGGTGATGCGGAGCAGCGCAACCGCCTTTACGCCAATGAACTGGGTTTGCGTCAGGATTTGCCGTCCGGATTTTCGATCTTCGCGCGTTATTCCCGCAGCTTTCGCCTTGCGAATGTAGATGACAATGCAGCATTCAATTTCACAGGCGGGCTATTGGACCCGCAAAGGGCCAAGACAAATGAAGCAGGGCTCGAGTATCGCAAGCATGGCGTCACCGCGACTCTAACTGCCTTCGACACGAAACTAGAGGATGAAATCTATTTCATCAGCAAGCTGATCATCCCCCCCGTCGGTCAGAATGTGAATCTACCTCCGACACAACGTCGCGGTGTGGAGTTGACCGCCAACTGGAGCGCGACCCCCAAATTCGAAATCGGCGGCACATTGCGTTATACCCAGGCTAGGTTTCGATCCGGTACATTCGGAGGGATCCAAATGGGTGATCTGGAAATTCCGCTCGTGCCTCGGTGGACCGCCTCCCTACATGCGAGTTGGCAATTCATCGAAGATACTCGCCTGTCCATCGATTATCTTTACGTTGGCACACAGCGTTACGACAACGATCAGGCCAACATGTTTCCACGTATGCCCGCTTATGATGTTGTCGATGTGCGCTTAACGCATCAATTGAGACAGTGGCTATTCGCCGCCACGGTGAGCAATCTGTTCGATAGCGACTATTACAGTTACGGCATTGTGTCGCCGACGGATTGCGGCGCTTTTTGTGCCTACCCTCAAGCAGAGCGCACCCTGTTTGTTAGCGCTGAATATCAATTCAAATGATTTTTCTACGGCAGCTTGCTGTTGCGGTCATGCTCTATCTGATGTTTTCGCCGCCGGCATTGAGCGAATCGTTCTCGAATTCGCCTCGCATAGTCGCCTTATCGCCCCACCTGACGGAACTTGTTTTCGCCGCCGGCGCCGGCTACAAGCTTGTCGGGGTCGGTAACTACAGCGACTACCCGCCAGAGGCCGCGCTCTTGCCCCGGGTTTCGAATAACGGCAAGTTGAATGTCGAGGCGATCATTCGCCTTAGGCCAGACATCGTACTTGCCTGGGAAAGCGGCAATCGGACGGAAGATCTCAATCAATTGCGCCGGAGAGGTATCAACGTCGTTCAAACGGAGGCGCGTCAACTGCAAGATGTGCCGAAGCTGTTACGCCAAATTGGGTCTTTGGCAGAGACGTCATCTGTGGCAGAGGCACAGGCAGCGGATTTTGAACGCAAGATCCTTTCTCTGCGCCAACGTTTTTCTACAAAGAGCGAGGTGCGCACTTTTATGGAGATCTGGCATTCGCCGTTGATGACAATCAATCGGCAACATGTGATCTCTTCCGTGCTTGATTTGTGCGGAGGAGTGAATGTTTTTGGCGCCAATGCGTCTCTCACGCCAACCATTTCGAAGGAACAGCTTTTTGTTTCGCGCATCGATGCGATTGTCAGCGTCGCTTTTCAGGACGACGCGGAACTGCGAGAGGGATGGCGTACCTATCGATCGCTTTCAGCAGTCAGGAATCATCACCTTTATGCGGTGAACGCTGCCGCGCTCAGTCGAATGACTCCCCGCCTTGCCGACGGCGCGAAGGAAATCTGCGATGTCCTGGAACGTTACCGAGCGCTTAACGCGCTACAAAACGGGCGGCAGAATCGATAACGTTTGGCGGCAGTTCCTCGGAATCGGTCGTACTTGGCCGATATTCAGGGATGCGATGAGCCAGTCCGTCACGAACCTGATCATGACCTAGCGGCTCTTCGCTTTCGAGCCATTGGACCGTCAGTTTTACCCAATTGAGGTCTCGAATGTCGCCAGACCGGCTGATGCGGAGCTTCGGGTGAGAAGTGGCGGACGTTTCTTCGCCATTCGCAAGAAGCTCCTCATAAAGCTTTTCACCCGGACGCAGGCCGGTATATGTGATCTTGATGTCGTCCTCCGCGAAACCAGAGAGGCGGATTAAATCGCGCGCAAGATCGATGATCTTTACTGGCTCGCCCATGTCCAACACAAAAATCTCCCCGCCTTCGCCCATAACGCCAGCTTGCAGTACCAGTTGCGCGGCCTCCGGTATAGACATGAAGTATCTGCGGATTTCCGGGTGCGTAACGGTAATGGGACCGCCATCCGCGATCTGCTTACGAAATTTTGGGATGACACTGCCGGTGCTTCCCAGCACGTTGCCGAA
>DATEOW010000134.1:0-36517 GCA_035273665.1 Burkholderiales bacterium
ATCAGCACCCGTTCGTTGTCCTGCATGAAAAAATGCCGCGTCAGTTCGCGCTGCGTACGCATCAATACGCTGCGTGCATCTTCCAGGCCGGTGTCAGGCAAAAGTATGACGAACTCTTCGCCACCATACCGTGCCACCACGTCTGACGGACGCAGTGACCGACGCGTGATTTCCGCAAGATGCACCAAAGCCTCATCACCGACGGCATGGCCAAAACGGTCGTTGATATGTTTGAAATCGTCGATATCCAGAATAGCCATGCACAGGGGCGAACTATTCCGCTCGCTCCGTGAAGATTCAGCGTTAAAAGCTTCTTCAAGCCCGCGCCGATTCAGCGCCCGAGTAAGCGCATCCTCACGCACTAACTGGCTCACGGATTCGAGTTGTTCTTCCAGGGCCTGCACCCGCGTCTGGTGTTCCGCGGCAACGCGCCTTGCTTGCACCACCTCTTCGTGGCTGCGCACCATGTCGGTCTGCATTTCCCGCGTCTCGTCGGAGAGGCGCGTCACAATTTCGCCGATGCGGTGCATATCTTCGGTCTGCGCAAGCTCTTTGGCCAGCACGCCGAGGCGTTCATGATAGCGGCCGGTATTGGTAGCCAAGGTACCCAGGCGATCGACGAAGGTCGTCAACATCGCCTTGAGCGCCTGTTTAGCCTGATCGATCGACAACTTCAGACCGGCTTGACGATAAACGACGCGGCGGAAGCTACGCTCCGCTTCGCGAACGCTGCGCTCATTGAGCGGCGCCGTAAGCAACTCCCCGAGTTGCGTCATTTGTCCGGCCACCCAGACGTCGTCCGCTACCAGCTCGCCGACGTTGCGCACCATCAGCCGCAATAGACCGCCGAGGCCATCGATGAGACGATCCTGGCTCTCGCCGCTTTGTTCGAACTTGTACCAGAACTTACGCAACGCAACCGCGAGCGCTTCGTAGTCCTTACGGCTGGTTGCGACACGCGCGAGATCCGCAAGCTTTCGTGCCTCGGCCGCTAAGTCAGGCGCATGCTCAAGCCGAGATACCAATCCATTTTGAATCGTATCGGCCAAGAGGATGCGCGCGGCGCCTTGCGCATCGATATCGATCGGTGCAGGCGCGATGCCAGGATTCCCTTGAGGGCTTCCGATGGGCACCGCCATCTGCTGGGAGTCGCGCGGCGAAGGCAGCGGAAGCGATTGCGATACCTCCACACGCCCCGGTGTCTGGATGGCCACGTCCGACCAAGACTTGAGCACGCTCATTAGTCGCGGATGCAGCTTGCTCGAATCGCTGCCGAAGGCAGTGAGCAAATGTTCCAGCATTTCGCGCTTGCGCGCATCGGTCAAACCGCTGTGCCGCGAACTCCATTGGCGCAACAGGATACGAATTGCTTCGGCCCAGTTCGGTCCGCGCGCACTTTCTTCCAGTAGTTGTTCCAACCGCTGGCGGACTGCCTCCCAATTGCCCTCATTGACCGCCTGTGCGATCACCCGGCCATGCGTCGTATTGGGACCTTCGCCCTGCGCGAGCTTGGCAGCGAGTTGCTCGAGCATGCGCGGCGCCAGAACGCCGGAATAGTCCTGCCGCCCGGCGATCTCGCAGTAAATCTCCGCGTAACGATCGGGGGTTGGCGCAATGCGTCGTTGCGCAAGGGTGCGCAGCGCCTCACGCGCGATATCCGAAGGAGCCTGTAAGGGGTTGCTCATGTCCGCGTCGTGAGAAGGTGGAAGCGCCGGCTAAACATGACCGAAGCTCTCTATAGGTAATCGAATAAAGAAAGGGAAGTGATGCGCTGGAAAGAAAGCTGCGCCGCTTCAAGCGCCGTCTGCTGTTTGGCAAAATCGGTCAACGCCTGCGCGTAATCCAAATCAACCAGTTCAGACAGACGTTTGTCGTAGTTCAGTGCATTGTCTTGCGTCACGGAATCCAGCGTATCGAGTTCACGCAAACTGGAACCCACACCTGTTCGCACGGTGATTGTGCGATCCAGTGCTTGGTCCATGTTGGCAATCGCTCGCTGCATCCCTTCGTCATAGCGTGTACGGTCGGCGGGATTGACGGCGGGTAAGCGCAAGGTTGCAATCGCATCGCTAATCATGCCGAAGACGCTTTGATTGGCGGCGGGTGCGATATCGAAGGAGTCGCCGTTGGCAGGATCACCGCTAATTTCAAGCTGAAGATTGTTGAACGCAATCGTTGCGCCAGGCGTGTATGCGTTGCCGGTTGAAAGCGTTGTGGACGTCGTGACGTTGACGACGTCGTAGGTGGTCACGCCCGCCGTGACGGTGAAATCGATACGGTAGGTGTCGACCGGGACCGCGGTATTGCCGACCGCACGTCCGATATTGATCAGGCCAGTTCCGGCATTGACGGCATCCGAAGCGGTGACGAACGTGCCGTTGCCTTGACGAATCCGCTGAAAGAGCTCCGCCCCATTTTCGCTGATAGGAATGCTGCGCCCCGGACCCACTTGCAACTCCCGATGGCCTTGATCGCCGTTGTACACGGCACCCGTCGCGGTCTGCGTGAAAGGCTGGACATTTTCTTGAAAGCCGCCGAATAGATAGGCGCCCGCACCGTCGCGTGTGTTCGCCAGCCCAAGCATCTGGGCCAATTTCGCTTCCAGATCGATAGCAAGGCTTTCGCGGTCCTTCGCACTCAAGGCGCCATCACCCGCGGCCACATACAAAGTGCGCACGTCCTGCATCAGCGTACCGAGGTCGCCCAAGGTCGCTTCGACTTGAGACAGCGTGTCGCGCGCGTTAGCCTGATTGGCACCATATTGCGCATTGAGGGCCTTGGCTTGCGATGTTTCGACAGCGCGCGCTGCGGCAACCGGATCGTCGGAAGGACTCATCACCCGCTTGTTCGCTGCGATATGCTGTTGCGTATCGAGCAACTGCGACTGCTGACGTTGCAGCGAATCGAGGCCTTGTTGAAAGATCATTCCGGTGCTGACGCGCATCGCCGTGCCCTATCTCATGATTTCAAGAATGCTGTCGAACATCGAGCCGGCAATGGAAATCACCTGACTCGCCGCTTGATAGGCCTGTTGGTACCGGATCAAATTCGCCGCTTCTTCATCCAGGTTTACGCCCGAGACCGACTCGCGAGCGGCTTCGGTTTCTTTGAGCAAGCTCCCCTGCGCTTCGCCATTGATTTGCACTTCTCTGGTTTTATTGCCGATCGTGGAGATCAATTGCGCATACGCGCCCTGCAATGTCATGCCGCCAAGGACGTCTTCCGTCTGTAGGCCCGCGAGCGCCAGCGCGTTACGGTTGTCGCCGCTGCCGTTGGTGTTGGGGCCGATGGTGAAACTATCGCCAGCAGCTGGGTTACCGCTCACTGCCACGGTGATGTTGTCGAAGGTGATGTCCGCACCGGGCGTATACGCGGTTGCCGCAACAACGACCGCTGCGGTAGTCGTGTTCGTGACCGTGTAGGTCATTGGCGCGCCGGCCGCAAAGCTAATGGAATAGTTGTTGCCGGTTAAAGGCAGACCGTTGACTTGTCCGGCGCTAATCGTACCGGTGCCGGCATTGGACAACGAGGCATTGCTGCGAATGGGCGACGCTGCCGCAATGTCGCTGGTATCCGTCACCAGAACATTCAATGCGTTCGCGCCGTCACGCGTCGGCTGGATGAGGAAACTGTCGCCCGCAGTCAAACCCGCGGCCGTGAAGGTGACGCCATCGACCGTTTGCGGCATGGTGGCGAAGCTCTGCGTCGTATTCTCCGGCAGGCGTGTGATTTGGTAGTTGCTGCCGTCGTAACGAAGGCGATAGTCGCTCGACGTCAACGCGCTGTAGTCGGTGATGGTGGCCGTCGCAGTCCCGCCAACGGCATTGTTGGCATTAGGAATAACCTGAGGCGTCGCAAGCCCGAAGAAGTCGCCGCCCATCGCGCCGGTAAGCGTCTGACCAAGATTGTGCTGCGCATTGAAGTTCTCGGCCATCACCATCGCGATCCGGCCCAAAGCATTTTGGGTCGTGTTGAGCGTCTCGTCGCGATACGAGAACAACCCGCCCAGTTCTCCACCGACGATATCTTGTGAACGCAGACGCACGAGCGCGGTGCCCGTGTTCAACGCCAACTGTTTATCCGCCGGCGAAGCGGGATCTTCGACGACCGCCAGCCGGTATGCGTCATTGCGCACAACCAGCCCCTGCCCGTTGCCGATGAAAACGTTATAGCTGCCGTCGCTTTGCTGCACCACATTCGCCTTGACCAGCTTATTGAGGTCGCGAACCAGCACGTCGCGCTGGTCCAGCAAATCGTTGGGTGGCTGGCTACCGCCGCCTTGGGCGGATACGACGATTATTTTGTCGTTCAATTCGGCAATACGCGAGGCGATGGAATTGATCGTATCCACATTCGCAGTGATCTGACTGTTAACGTCCGTCCGCGAATCGTTCAGTTGCTTATTGAGCAGTTGGAAACGCGCGACGAGCGCATTGGCGGCCGATAACATGCTTTGACGCGAAGCGGCGCCGGCAGGTTGTGCAGCAACTTCTTGCACACCTTTAAAGAAATCGTCGATCGCGCTCGAGAGACCGGAAGTGGTATCCGCGAATAGCTCATCGATGCGGCTGATCTGTCGACCGTAGCGTTGCAACTCGCTGGTTGCGGACTGGGTCTCGCGCGCCTGCACTTCGAGAAAATTATTGTATTGACGCTGCACCGTTTCGATATGCGCGCCGCTGCCGAAAAAACCGGCGCCGGTGTATTGCGGCGTATTGGTCGCCTGCACCACGACTTGGCGGCTATAACCGGGTGTATTGACGTTGCTGATGTTATGGCTGGTCGTGAGCAAGCTGGCCTGAGCGTTGTTCAGTCCGCTAATTCCGATCCCAAAAAGTGAAGATGCCATATGCCGTTTCCGTCCGTCTTATTGATATCGGTATTTGCTACCGAAAGTTGAGCCCTGAATCGCCCGCTTACGCAAAGGCTTGTTTCATCAACTGATGGTTGATCACCTTGGTCAGTTTCGCGGCGTACAGGGGATCTGTGGCATAGCCCGCCTGCTGCAAACCCTGTGCAAACTGCGCGGCACTTTCTTTCCCCGCTTCCAGTACTTTCGCGTACCGCGGGTTCTTACCGATCAATTTCGCCCAGTCGCTGAAAGCATCGGCGTAGGAATCGTAGGCGCGGAATTTTTGCACAAGCTTCTGCGCTTTCCCGTTGACGTATTCGGTCGTCATCACATCGACAGTTTTTCCTGTCCATCCCTTGCCGGCCTTTATCCCGAAAAGGTTATGACTGCTGTCCCCGGCTTGCCCCGCGATTTCACGTTTACCCCAGCCGGATTCGAGCGCCGCTTGACCGAGAATGAATTGCGCGGGCATGCCGGTCTTGCGTTCGGCTTCGCGTGCATGCGGCAACAAGCGGTCGATAAAGTTTTGCGGTGCGGATTTTCCTTCTACCGCCTCTGCGCCTTTGACGTCGGATAAAGCCTTCTGGACTTTATTCACCGCATCCGGCTGAACGCCTTCTTTGCCTGAACTCGTCTGGCGCGAGAGTTGTTTGACCATCAGATCGGCAAGGCCCAGGCCGCGCTCGGAGAGCTTTTGCGCCATCTGCTGATCCAGCATGCCGGTGTACATCTTCGTTTGCTGAGAGTCGAAAAGCCCATCTTGCGAGAGGGTGTCGCGCATGCTTTTCATGAGCATGTTCATGAACACGGCTTCGAATTGCGAAGCAGCCTGCCGCAGGGCCTTGTCGGGTGAGGCCTTTGCCTGTTGTTTCAGGCTTTCAAGCGACTTCGAGTCGATGGCGAGACTTGAACTGAGTGCGGGATCGACAGCCATGGCAGTGCCTCTTAAATAATTTCCAGTTCGGCGCGCAGTGCACCGGCGGCTTTCATCGCTTGCAGAATCGCCAATAAATCGATTGGCGTTGCACCCAGCGCATTCAAAGCCTTCACTACATCCGAGAGCTTTACGCCGGCCGGTACCGTCATCAGATTGCCGCCGTCTTGTTTGAGCTGTATGTCCGCCTGCTCGGCGACCACTGTGCGGCCTTCGGAAAAAGGCAAGGGTTGGCTGATAACCGGCGTATTGGTAACGATGATCGACAAACTGCCGTGCGCGATCGCGCAGGCCTGAACCGTGACGGCCTGATTCATTACGACCGAACCCGTGCGTGCATTGATCACAACCTTGGCTGCGGCGAGGACGGATTCAACCGGTAAGGCTTCGAGTTGCGCGAGAAAAGCGACACGATCGTTGGATGAAGCCGGCGCCTGCACTTCAATCACACGGCCGTCCAGTGCAGCCGCTGCGCCGCTCCATTGTTTATTGATTGTTTCGGCGATCATTCTCGCCGTGTCGAAATCCGTATCGTGCAACTCGAGGCGAACGACGTTCGAATTCATAAAGGGCGAAGGCACTTCCCGCTCGACCGTCGCGCCTGCCGGAATACGGCCCGCGTTCAATTGGTTGACTTGTACTTTGCTGCCGCCACCGGAAGCACCGGCGCCGGAAATGACGACATTACCCTGGGCCATCGCATAGATTTGCCCATCGGCACCCTTCAAGGGCGTCAATAGCAAGGTGCCGCCGCGGAGCGATTTCGCGTTCCCCATCGACGAGACAGTCACATCGACCGTTTGTCCGGAACGCGCAAACGCCGGCAGATTCGTCGTGACCATGACCGCTGCCACGTTTTTCAGTTGCAGATTCAAGCCCGGCGGCAAAGTAATGCCGAGTTGATTCAGCATCGACTGCAGACTCTGCGTCGTGAAAGGGGTCTGTGTTGTCTGGTCGCCACTGCCGTCAAGGCCAACCACCAGTCCATAACCCATCAACTGGTTGTTACGCACGCCCTGAATTGCGACCAAGTCCTTGACGCGTTCGGCGTGAACGGCGGTGGAACATAAAAGCAGGAGCGAGAGAAATAGAAGGCGCATGGCTCGACTCAAAAGGGCATGAAGGTCAAGAAGAAACGCGCGAGCCAACCCATGGCCTGCGCCTCGCTGATATAGCCTGCGCTGCGATAATCGATGCGCGCATCGGCAACTTGGGTCGAACTGACGGTGTTGCCGGGCAAGATGGTGCGGGGATCGACGACACCGGTGAAGCGCAGAGTCTCAGTGTTGTGTTCGATACCGATTTGTTTTTCACCGCCCACGCGCAAATTGCCGTTGGGCAAGACCTCGGTGACGGTGACGGTAATCGTTGTGGTGAATACATTGATTGACTGCGTCTCGCCTTCAGCATCGAAAGTATTTTCTGTCGTCGCGCTGATTGCGCCGCCCTGGAAGGTTTTACCGGGGAAGCCCTGGATTGTCGGAATCGCTACCGCCATCTCGCTAGAGCGATCGACGTTGGAAGAGCCCTTTTTGGAGGCGTTCAGTTTTTCGTTCAACTGAATCACCAGCAGATCGCCCACGAAGCGGGCGCGGCGGTCTTCGAAGGCGGGCCGATAGGAGCTGACTTGAAAAATCCCTCCGTTGCTTGGCGCTGCAACCGGCTGTGGCGCGGGCGCTGCGGTCGTGGGCGTGTCGATCTCTACTTTTGGACTAAGCAAACCGCAACCGCCCAGCAAGAGCAGCAGCGCGGGCAACAGTCTTTTTAAGCCGCTCATATCTGCGTCAACCTTTGCAGCATCTGATCCGATATGGAAATCGCCTTGGAATTGATTTCGTAAGCGCGTTGCGCCTGAATCATGCTCACCAGCTCTTCCACGACGTTCACATTGGAGGTTTCCACATAGCCCTGATTCAGCAATCCAATACCGTTCGTGCCGGGCGTGTTCGTCGATGGCGTACCGGATGCGGCAGTTTCGAGGTAGAGGTTTTGTCCCGATGAATGCAAACCGGCCGGGTTAATGAAGTTCGCCAATTGCACTTGCCCGACTTGCGTCGGCGCGGTTTGTCCGGATGACAGGACGGTAACGATGCCGTCCTGACCGATAGTAATTTGGATCGCATTCGACGGGATGGTGATCGCGGGCTGCAACGGGAAGCCGTTCGAGTTCACCACCTGGCCTTGTGAATCGACGTGAAAGGAACCGTCTCGGGTATAACCAGTCGTGCCATCAGGCATCAAAATCTGAAAGAAACCTTGGCCGTTGATCGCCATATCGAGCGCGTTACCGGTTTGTTGCAGATTGCCTTGAGTGTGTACACGCGCATTGGAAACCGGACGAACGCCGGTGCCAAGTTGCAACCCAGCCGGGACCTGCGTTTGTTGCGAGGACGAAGCGCCCGGTTCGCGGAGCGTCTGATACAGCAGATCCTCAAATACCGCGCGCGAGCGCTTGAAGCCGTTCGTGCTGACGTTCGCGAGATTGTTTGCGATGACGTCCAGATTGGTTTGCTGGGCGTCGAGGCCCGTTTTTGATATCCACAGCGAGCGGATCATGTCGCATCCTTCACAAAGGCGCCCTAGCCGAGACGGAGGGCCGAATGCCTTGAGTGTGCGCGGAGGCGCAAGATTCGATCCGGTGAAAAGCGAGAATGAGGCTGCTTATTTCCCGCATTCGGCAGGCATGAAAACCTGACCGACGCTTAGCTGTTGATGTTCAGCAGTTGGGCGGATGAACGTGAATCGGCTTCGGCAACGGACAGCATCTTCATTTGCATTTCGAACTGCCGCGCGACCGCGATGATCCCCACCATCGCTTCGACGACGTTGACGTTACTGCCTTCGACCGAACCCGCCCCAACCCGCACGTACTCATCAAACGCCGGCGCCTCGCCGGATCGGGTGCGAAACAATCCATCGAGCCCCTTCACCATGTCGGCTTCGTCAGGATTGACCAGCTTGATGCGTCCGACGACCGTGACGGCATTGAGCCCCCCAGTCTCGGGGATGGCTGAGACCGTGCCATCGTCCGCAATCGCGACGCGGCTATCGGCGGGAATGTTCAGCGGACCGCCATCGCCCATGACGGCATGGCGACCGTGGAGTAGCAGATTGCCGTTTTCATCGAGATGGAAACTGCCTGCACGGGTATAGGCCTCACTACCGTCGAGTGCTTGCACGGCGAAGAAGCCTTTGCCGTTGATCGCGACGTCGAGATTCCGCCCGGTTTGTTGAATCGGGCCGGGAGAAAAATCGGTGCCCGGGGTGGATTCGATTGCGAATATTCGCGTGCCTTCCCCAACCCCGCGAATCGGAACGGCGCGATGCGCCGTTGTATCGGCCCGAAAACCAGTGGTATTCGCGTTCGCGAGATTGTGCGACAGAGTGTCCTGGCGCAGCATGGACTGCTTGGCGCCGGTCATCGCCGTATATATCAGACGGTCCATAGCGGGCTACGCTCCTTCTATCGATACTTAACGCAAGTTCACCAAGGTCTGGAGCACCTGGTCCTGCGTCTTGATGGTTTGCGCGTTGGCTTGGTAAACACGTTGCGCCGTAATCATGGCAACCAATTCCTGAGTCAAATCGACGTTGGACTCTTCCACCGCGCCGGCTTGCAACGAACCGAGATTGCCCGTCAACGCCGCACCGACCAAGGGTTGTCCCGATTCGGCTGTCTCGCCGTAATTGTTGTTTCCCATCGGCTGCAATCCGTTGGGATTCGTAAAGTTGGCCAGGACGACTTGTCCCTGCGCGAGCGTCTGCCCATTGGAGTAATTGGCCAGGACGATGCCGGTATCGCTGATGCTGAAGCCAGTCGGCCGTCCGGCGGTGTACCCGTCTTGACGCAGTTCGGTTACACCGAACCCTGTGCCGAATTGGGTCGTGCCTGAGAAATCGAGCGTGACGTTATAAGGGGTCGTGGCGCCGGTTGTTGTCGTCAGCGATACCGCGAGAGGGAAATCGGTGGCACCGGCGTTGATTTGGCCGCCAGCGGTGAATGCAACCGTACCGAGCGCCTGCACACCAGCGGTGACGGTATCTCCATCGACTTGCGCACCATCGTTCGCACCAAATACCTCCCAGCTGTTTGCCGCGGTCTTCACGAAGTAAATCGACATTGCATGAGGATTGCCCAAGCTATCGTAAACCGTCATCGATGTCGCAGAGGTATACGTGGTCGGATCGTTCAAATCAAAACTAGCGGCCGGTAAAGCCGGTGAGCGCGAGTCGAGGTTGGCGACTATGTTCGCTTCCGTCGTAGCGCTGGGGTCAATATTGTTCGAGGTAACGCGCAAATTCTGCGCGCCCGACTGAATGATGTTGCCGGCAGCATCGGCCTGATAGCCGGTCAGGTTGGCGCCGGCCGCATTGACGATATAACCATCGCGGTCCAAATGGAATTGGCCATTGCGCGAGTAAACCGTAGCGCCGCTGCTCGAGAGGCGAAAGAAGCCCGAACCATTGATCGCAAGATCGAGCGCATTGGAACTGACGCTCACGTTTCCTTGGCTGAAATTCTGCGCCACATCCAGGACGCCCACGCCGATACCGACCGCATTCGAGCCCCCGCCAACCAGCGAGTTGGCGTAGACGTCGGCAAACACGGTGCTGGAGCTCTTGAAACCCACGGTTGTCGAATTGGCTACATTATTGCCGATCACATCGAGATTCTTCGATGCGGCGTTCAGACCTGACAATCCTTGTTGAAAACCCATGTTTTATCTCCTACCGCGGTGAGGCGCTAAAAATTAAAGGAACTGACGAATGTCGCTGAGTTTGACCGGCAACATGCCGCCCAACTCGAAGGTCACTTCGTCCTGATTTGGAATCACGCCATCGATCCGGCCGAGTGCCAGTTCGGTCACGTCGACTTTCTTGCCGTTTATCGTCGCTTCAATCTCAAATTTATATGTGTTGTTCACTGCGGTGGCACCGCTATCGGTAACCCCGTCCCAAACAAAAGTGTGAATGCCGGATTTCTGCGCACCCAACGGCGCCGTATGCAGCACGTTACCGGCCGAGTCGTAAATTTTTACCGTCAACGCGTCTACATCGCCGGGTAACTCGAAACCTGCCGCTGCCATGCCGTCGTACAAGGCAATGCTTTCGCCTTTGACCAGCACTTGGTGTCCCACCGCGCTCAGCGCGGCCATCGCCTCGCTCGTTTGCACGCGGCCCATCAGCGTTTCGACTGTCGTATTCAGCTTCTCGATTCCTTTCACCGTGCTCAGCTGTGCAAGTTGTGAAGTCACCTGTGCATTGTCGAGCGGGTTCATCGGATCTTGATTACTCATTTGTGCGACCAATAGCGTGAGGAAGCGGTCTTCGGTGTCGTCCGCGTTCTTTGCACTTTTCTGCGGGCCATAAGCGGCAAAAAGGTCGGGGGAGGTAGCGCTATTAACGGTGCTCATTTTCTATTCCTCGATCAGGAGCCAAGTTGGAGCGTCTTCAACAAGAGGCTCTTGGCGGTGTTCATCACTTCCACGTTGTTCTGATAAGAACGCGAAGCGGCGATCATGTTGACCATTTCTTCAACCACGTTCACGTTGGGCATTTCGACATACCCTTGCTCATTCGCCATGGGATGCTGAGGATTAAACACGGTGCGCAGGGGGCTCTGGTCTTCGACAATGCCGGCCACTTTGACTCCGGCCGTACCGTTGTCCGCCGCCTGATTGGGCTGACCGACGGACTGCGCTTGAAAAACAACTTGGCGGGCGCGATAGGTTTTGCCATCTGCGTCGGCCACGCTGTCGACGTTGGCTAAGTTACTGGCGACGACGTTCAGCCGCTGGCTTTGTGCCGAGACCGCCGAACCCGAAATATCGAAAATCTTGGATAGCGACATGGAAGCGCTCCTCTATTACTGGCTTTGTATTGCGGACAACAGCGTCTTCAGCTTTCCGTTCAGAAAGCGTAGTGAAGCCTCGTAGCGCACTGCGTTGTCGGCGAACTGCGCGCGTTCGACGTCCACGTCGACCGTATTGCCGTCAACCGACGCTTGGGTCGGCGTCCGATAGAGCACTTGAGTCGGGGCGGAACCACTGCGTGATCCATCGCTATTCATATGCCCAACCGCCGTACGAGCGAGTGTGGAGGGTGACGAGGGCCCTTGCCCGCCTACGGCTTGACGCAGCGCGTCGGCAAATTTGAAATCGACCGCTTTGTAATTAGGCGTATCCGCATTGGCCAGATTCGAGGCGATCATTTCCTGACGCTGCCCGCGCAAGCGAAGCGCGTCGCTGTGCAGTTGTAATTCCGCGTCCAACTTACCGATCATCTTTGCCGTCCCTGTTGCCGAGCCTTGCCCGGAGATGGAGCCATTATGCGAATGGCCGCAAGGCCCCATCGGCAAAGAAAAGCAGCTTTTGGGGTGCTATTCGGAGGTTTCCTTGACGGCCCTGTCCTTAAGCTGGCAAGCGTTGAAAAGTTTGACAAATCGCCATGCGCATAAGCCCTTACCCATTTTTTGCTGCACTACTCCTCGGCTTGTGCGCGAGCATGTGCGTACGCGCTCAAGGCATTGATGAACAAAGCCTTAAGCTTTACTTGGAAAAGGAAAGCGTGGGCGTTAACGGGCGCGTGGAAGTAAAAATGGGGCAATTGGATCCGCGCCTTCGCTTGGCGCCCTGCGCAAAAATCGAACCCTTCATTCCGGCAGGCACCCGCCTTTGGGGCCGGTCGAATATCGGCATCCGTTGTGTAGAGGGCGCCAGCTGGAGTACCTACCTGCCTATACATGTGCGAATTTACGCACCGGCAGTCGTGGCCGCGCGTCCGTTGAGTGCCGGACAGGAAGTCCTGGAAAGCGATGTGCGCTTGGAAGAAATCGAGCTGACGCGCGAACGGCCCGGCGTATTCACTGACCCTGCGCAACTGGCGGGACGTCTATTAATGCGCCAGGTGGACGCCGGCCAAGCACTGCGTGCCGATCAGACAAGGCTCAAACCGGTCATCAAAGCCGGAGACACGGTCAAATTAAGTTACAGCGGCACCGGCTTCAACGTGTCCGTCGATGGGAAAGCGCTTTCGACCGCGGCGGACGGGCAAAGCTTAAAAGTGCAGATAGAAACGGGCAAAATTCTCAGTGGAATTGCCCGCCCAGGACGTATTGTGGAAGTGCGTTCTTGAGAACACAGTCACTTAGCGATTACCGGCAAAAGCTAAAGAAATTCATTTGGATGCCGATAGACAACTCATGCAGGGTATCGCCTCGGTCAGCCGACCCAGTGCAAGCCCTCCGGTTGGAGCTTGGAGAATTTCATGAAGATCAACGGTAGCCCGGATCCCCTCCGCCTGAACGGCGGCACGGCTGCGGGCAAAGGCAATAAGGCAACGGAGAAAACGGAAAGCGCCGCGGCGGATACCGTTCAATTGTCCGGCTTGCCCGCTGAATTGGCGAAACTGGTCGCCGATGCCCAAGCCCCCAACGCGGTGTTCGACCAATCGCGCGTCGATGCCATCAAGGATGCGCTGCGTCGCGGTGAATTCAAGGTCGACAGCGGCGTGGTCGCTGAGCGCTTGATCGAAACCGTTCAGAAACTCGTCGGCCAGAAAGGCTGAGCATGAGCAGCGAGCAAGATCTTTTCAAGGCCTTGGCTGAAGCGCTGGAACATGAATCGCGTCACCTGGCCCAGTTGATCGACCTGCTGAAGGAAGAACGCAAAGATCTGGTCGAAACGACTAGCGACCGTATTGGCGTGATCGCGGGCGAAAAAATGCATCGCATTCAGGCCCTGGATAACTATGCTGCGCGCCGCAGCGTTTTGCTCAATCAATTAGGTTGCACACCGAGCGCGGAAGGCATGCAGCAAGCCATCGGGCGGGCCGGCGGCAGCTTAAGCAAATCCTTGCATAAACTGTGGCAGGCCGTCGGCGAACGCGCTACGGCGGCACGCGATATCAACGATTTGAACGGCGCACTCATCCGCGCGCGTCTGAATTCGGTACAAGGCCGCTTATCGGAGTTGCATCGCGCCGCGCAACAAGGCGACGGTCTGTACGGCTCAGACGGCTTGGCCCGTGCGGCCGCGCTATCCCGTCCGCTCGGCGAAGTCTAAGCCTGAGCGCACGCATAAAAAAACCGGCTCAAGCCGGTTTTTTTTCGTCTAGCGCGGATCAGGCAGCCAGCTGCGGGAGCTGATTCAACTCATTCCAATAGCGGCCGACGTCCGAAACGATTCGCATATAGTGATCGAAGCTGACGGGCTTGACGATGTAGCTATTGACGCCCAAACCGTAACTGGCGGTGACATCGCGTTCTTCTTTAGAAGAGGTCAACACGACGACCGGCACCCCCCGGGTCCGCTGGTCGCTCTTTACCCGGCGCAGGACTTCCAAGCCGTCGATTTTGGGTAGTTTGAGGTCGAGCAGGATGAACCGCGGCATTCGCGCGCAGGAAGCACTGAATAAATAGTCGATTGCCTTGGCACCGTCATCCAAATGCAGGAGCTTGTCCGTTGCGTGGCTCTTGCGCAGTGCCCTGAGGGTCAACTCTGCGTCGTCCGGGTTGTCTTCGACGAGCAGAATATCTACTTCATCCATCTTTTCAACTCCTTGACCTGCCTTTGTTACCTATCTCATGCAGCCGAGCTCATTATAGAGGAACGGCAAAAACCTCATCTGTGCGCGATCTCGAACGTATCGTAGCGACTTTCTGACAGGGCGCCTATGCCCTAATGTCCTAGCTTCGCACGCGGCAACGCAAAATAAAAACTTGCGCCTGCGTTCGGACGCGATTCTGCCCATACCCGGCCGCGTTGCCTTTGCATGGCGCGCTGGACGATCGCTAAGCCGACACCAGTTCCCTCATACTCGCTCATGCCGTGCAAGCGCTGGAATACGCCGAACAGCTTAGGTGCATAACTCATCTCAAAGCCAACACCGTTATCGCTTACCTCAAAAATAAATTCTGCGGGCGATGTCTCGCAAGACAAACTGACTTGAGGGTTTGTCGCACGAGCGCAAAATTTAAGGGCGTTGTCGAGCAAATTGGCCAACACCTGATGCAAAAGCGCAGGATCGCCTTGAACCACCGGCAATGATCCTACGGAGACATCGGCCGGCGGATAGGCTGCCTTCACTTCCTCTAATACCGTTGCGGCCAAGCGCTGCATATCGACATCTCCGGTGACGAGCCCGCATTGCCCCACGCGCGCTAACGCAAGCAGATCGTCAATCAGATGAGCCATGCGGGTGGAGTTGACGCGTACACGTTCGAAGTATTGGAAAGCGTCTCCGCTTAGTCCGGCACCATGCTCCTCTTCGAGGATACGCGTATAGGCCTCAATCGCACGCAAGGGCGCTCGCAGGTCATGGGCCACGGAATAGGAAAAGGCCTCTAACTCCCGGTTCGCCGCCTCAAGATCGGCGGTGCGCTCACGCACCCGCCGCTCCAACTCGGAATTGAGCTGCACGACTTGTTTATGCACTCTGCGCCGCACCGTGACGTCCCGCACCACCACCTGAACCATGCGTTTGTTACGCCACAGAAAACCGGCTGCCCGCACATCGGCGTCAAAGGCGGTGCCTGCGATCGTATGCATGGAGTATTCAGCCGTGCCACTCCCGGCGCCTTCGCGGCCATCATCCATGGCATGCATTCTTTCGCGCACGGCTTCTTGTTCGCTCTGCGCAAAGAAGGATGCGAATTCCTTGCCCACGACTTCTTCGGGACCACTCGCTCCGAGCATCCGCAAGAATGCTTCGTTGGCATATTGGAGCTTGCCTTCGCTTAACTTGACGATGCCATCGGGGGAGAGTTCAACGAGCGTGCGATAGCGTCGTTCGCTCTGGGCCAACGCGTGCGCGGCGCGACGCTTGGTGCTGACGTCCATCACCATCGCAAGGACCCGCGTGGTACCCGCATCTCTTAAGGTCGTGTTATGCCATTCGCAATGCAGTAGCCGGCCATCCTTGGCATAACAGTCGAACTCTGCGTGGGTCGTCTCTTCATTGCCGCTTAAACGCATCCGCAGCTCGTGCATGAGTGGGCACTGACTTTCAATCTCTAGCAACTGCGGCAACGAACGGCCTATCGCCGCACCGGCGTTATGGCCGAACATGCGTTCGGCGGCAGGATTCCAATATTCCACTTCTTCTTGTCCGTTCAGGATGATCGACGCGATCGGCATGCGGTCCAATTGCAACTGGAGGCGTTTGGCCATCGCTTCCCGATCGGATAGCAATTGACTCACTTCCAATTCCGCTTGCTTACGCGCTGCGATGTCCGTTTGGGTGCCGATCATCCGCAAGGGTTCGCCGTGCAAGCCACGCGCAACCACCCGGCCGTGTATCTGCATCCAGATGTACTCGCCATTACTACGGCGAACGCGAAGCTCACTGCAAAACGCGGGTGTTTGCCCTTTGAAGTGCTGCTGCCGTTGCCTGAGCGCCCGAGGCAGGTCCTCCGGATGCACAAGCGCCTCCCAAGCCATCGGCGTGGCGCCCACTTCTTCACGCGTGTAGCCCAATTGTTCATGCCAACGCGCTGAACGATATATCTTGCCGCTACGCAGATCCCAGTCCCACACCCCGGCGTCAGAGCCCTCTAATGCGTACTGCCAGCGCTGCTCGGCTTCGCGCAGTGCGACTTCGGCGCGTCGCTGATCTTGCACGTCGCTGAAGGTACCTAAGATGCGTCGGGCGGATTGTTCCGCATCGCGCGCGAAAACTTTGCCGCGCGCCAGAATCCACCGGTAATCGCCGTCTTGGCGACGCGCTCGAAACTCGACCCGAAAGCGTTCCGCATGTCCGCTCAAGCACGGCTTCAGCGCCGCATGCAGATCGAAACGATCCTGCGGATGCAGCAAGGCTTCCCATTGTTTAAATCGTGCACCAATCTCATGTGCCGGATACCCGAGCATATGCGCCCAACAAGGCGAATAGTCGATGGTGTCCGTGTCGATACGCCAATCCCACCAGGCGTCGCCACTTCCTTCAATTGCATATCTGATGCGATCGTACGCGCCGAGTGCGGATGGTCCCTCAGTTTGCGGAGGCGTCTGCCACGGCTTCGCTTCGCTTTTTCGCGCCGGAAGCCAGCGGAACAAAATAGCGCTCAGGGCGGCACTGAAATTCATGGGGCAAAACCTAGTTCCTCAACAATCGCCCCGTTGTCCTCCATCTCGGCGAGCACAACCAAAGTCACGCGACGATTGCGTGCACGCCCTTCTGCGGTGGTGTTGGTGTCAACGGGACGGTTTGCGGCATAGCCGGTGACGCCGACACGAGAACCTTGCACGCCGTTTTCCACGAAAAGCTTCGCCACTGCGCTCGCCCGCGCGGCGGATAATTCCCAATTGGACGGATAGACGGGTGTAGCGATCGGCGTGGCATCGGTGTGCCCTTCGATGCGGATCGCGTTCTTTGAACCAGCCAGCACTTTCGAGGCGGCGCTGAGTATCTGCACGGCTTGCGGCTCGAGTTTGGCGTCCGCCGGTGCGAAGAGTGCGCTCGCGCCGATCTCCACGACAATAGCTTTGGCAGTCTGAGTAATCTGCAAAGGGCCTTGCGCATCAAGCGGCGCAAGCACCGACTGCAGGGATGCCGCAAGATCGCGCATTTTTCGTTCGCGCCGCTTCGCCGCGCTTTCCGCGCGCAGCCGTACCGCTTCGTTGTGCGCCTTGAGGCTAGGCGGCGTGACCAGCATGACGCCTTCGCTGCGCTCGTCCGCTTCGCCGCTGCCAAAAGCCTGATTAAGCGATTGACTGAGCACGCGATATTTACCTTCGTTGACCGAAGACAAGGCGTACATGACGACGAAGAATGCGAAAAGAAGCGTAATGAAATCCGCATAGGACACGAGCCAGCGATCCCGGCTCGTATGAGCTTCCTCGTTACGCCTCATCGCGCGTAGACGCGCCATCGCTTTCCCTTTGCTCCCACCGCTGCATGCAATGCATCCGCGGCTCGTTCTTGTTGATGAGTACTCGCTCGCTCAGGACAGGTAACCTGCTAACCGTTGTTCAATCAACATCGGGTTCTCGCCACGCGCCACAGCGACGAGCCCGTCGGCCATTAATTCGCGCTCGCGCACCAATCCGTCGGTTAGCGCACGCAATTTATGCGCCGCGGGAAGAAACAACAGGTTGGCAAATCCAACGCCGTAAATGGTCGCGACAAAGGCCACCGCGATGCCCGCGCCAAGGCGCGACGGTTCGCTCAGATGTTCCATGACATGAATGAGGCCCAGCACGGCACCCAGAATACCGATCGTCGGCGCATAGCCTCCTGCGGATTCCCATACTTGTGCGCCGCCGCGCAAACGTTCTTCATAGGTGGTGATTTCGATATCGAGCGCTTCGCGCATGCGGTCGGCATCCCAACCATCGACGAGCATCTGCAAACCGGTTTTCATGAACTGATCGTTGTCCGAATTCTCGAGTTCGCTTTCGAGCGAAAGCAAGCCTTCTCGGCGAACCAAGCTGCTCCAACGCCCCAGCACATGCATCAAATGCCGGCCGCGCGGCGGCGGTGGTGTAAGCACCCAGCGAAACATACGCAAGCCTTGCATGAACGTGCCGCGCGGACTCTGTAGCATGACGGCGCCAAGCGTACCGAGCACGACGATGAGGAACGCCGTGAGCTGCGCGAGCGAACCCAGCGAGCCGCCCTCGATCCATTGCGCTGCGACGATACCGAGCAGCGCCAAGCCCAGGCCTAATAAGCTGCCGACGTCCACTCGATCACCAGTCCTTCAGTTTGCCGCGTAAGCGCGAGACCGCCTGACTATGGAGCTGACACACACGCGATTCGGTTACCCCCAGCACTGCCGCGATCTCACGGAAGTTGAGCTCTTGCTCGTAATACATGCCCATCAGTTGTTTTTCGCGTTCGGGTAGATTCTCGATCGCCGCGACCAGCGCCTCGCGGAAACGAACATCGTGCAAGGCCTCTTGAGGTTGCGGGCCTTCGTCAGGACAACGGCGTGCGAGAAAATCATCATCGCGATCGTCATCGCTGTCGTCGTAGTAAATCAGCTGGCCGCCATGAGAATCGTCGAGCATCTCCTGATACTCCCGCAGACTGATGCCCATTTCAGCCGCGATCTCGGACTCCTGCGCTGCACGCCCCAAGCGCTGTTCGATCTTTGACATTGCGCTTTCAATGGTCCGCTGGGTCTTGCGCACGCCCCGCGGCAACCAGTCGCTCGAACGCAATTCGTCGAGCATGGCGCCACGCACCCGCTGGGCCGCGAAGGTTTCGAACTGCACGCCCTGCGATTCTTCGAAGCGGCTGGCGGCATCCATCAACCCGATCAGCCCGGCTTGCAACAAATCATCCAATTGCACGCTGGCCGGCAATCGCGCCGCCAAGTGGTGTGCAATGCGTTTGACCATGGGGGCAAAACGTCGGACGGTATCTTCTTTATCTAATATCCCGGCGGCGGTATACATGCCTTCGGCTCCCATTAGTACACGATTCGGCTGGGCGATACGCTGGCCAAACTCCAGCTATCGACTCGCGCCGCCAAGTTCATCAAAGCCAGGGCCGAAGGCGCCTGTGTATCGAGATCGAAAACCGGACGCGCACTCGCGTGCGCGCGGCTCATTTCTTCGTCTTGCGGAATGAAGCCGGCCCACTCGATGGCGGCTCCGATAAAACGTTGTGTCGCATCGTTCAACGCGCGATGCAGATTGCGGGCACCCTGTTCGGCCGCGGTACCGCAAACGACGAGGCGAATACGACTGCTCTTGGTTTGCATGCGCTTGAGTGCGGCATAAGTGCGCGTTACCGTTTCGGCAATGGGGGAAGCGGCGATCAATACATCGCCCTCCATCCCGGCAAGCGGCGTGTGCAGATGCACGATGACGACATCGGGATGCGGTGTCAGTTCGCTTACCAGTGCCGACACCCATTGCGAGATATCGCTCGCCTGTGCCAAGGCGCGCGCCGCAGGCACAATGCGCAGACCATTTAGTGGGCTAAGCACGACCTCCTGCAAACGTTTATCTCCGGAAACCACATCAGCGAGTTCATAGCGTGCTCGCAACCCCATGGCCTGCGGGACTTCACCCCGCGCGGTATCAACGATCAGCACCTCCCGACCGCTAAGCGTGAGTGCCATAGCGAGGTTGGCCACCAGACCGCCTTGTTGTCCGCCCGGCGCAAGCACCGGCAATATTACGGCCCGATGCTTCGCAAAAATACGGCGCAGACCCTCCGCCTGATCCAGATTCGGCGAGGCAAACAATGTATTGCCGCTCGATGGCGCGAAACGCATTGCGATATCCCTAAGCGCTCGGCGCGAGCGAGTTATGACCGATTAATTGTGCAGCGGTCGTGAGAGCGAGTTCTTCCTCGTTCATTGCGAGCGCCGGCGGCGTAGTCGCCCGTAGCGCACGATGCACGAGATAGCGTGCGTTCGGAGAATGCAAATCCTCGGGAACGCGCTGACCGTTAGCGACAAAATGGAGTTTCACTTTATGGCGAAGAATGGCATCCAAGGCGCCGCCGAGTTTGATTGCTTCGTCGACCTTGCTCAGAATGCAGCCGGCCAGCCCCTCGCCTTGGTACACGTCGATGACGTCTTCGAGCGTTTCAGGTTGCGCAGCCGCGTTTAAAACAACCAGTCTTTTAACGTTGTTGGCCACCAACCCTGCGATTTGTTCGCTGACCCGCGCATCGCGCTGTCCCAAGCCGACCGTATCGATCAGAACGAGATGTTTATCTGCATAGGACGAAAGCAATTCAGCGAGCGTGGCGGCATCGTGAACCGTGTTGACCGGCACGCCGAGGATCTTGCCGTAAATTCGCAACTGGTCCGGCGCCCCGATTCGATAGGTGTCGGCGGTGATCAATGCCAGTTTTTTCGCACCGTATTTCACCGCACAGCGCGCGGCGAGTTTGGCTGCGGTAGTGGTTTTACCCACCCCGGTCGGACCGACCAAGGCGTAGACGCCACCCCGATCGACGATATCTTCGGCATCGGCGAGCGGCAATTCCTGCTCCAAGGTCGCGGCAAGCCATTTTTGCGCTTCGCGTGATTCCAGCTTGCTGGGCGCCGATTCGGCAATTCGTCTTGCCGTTTGCGCGCTCAATCCGGCTTCGATGCAACGGCGCACCAGTTCCGCGCGCACCGGCTGCCGGCGCGCAGCGTCGTTCCACGCCAGCCCAGCGAGCTCTCGCTCGACCAAACTGCGCAGCATGGCGAGTTCCGCAGTCAGACGCGCGTTTTCCGCTGACAAATTACGGTCCACATGCGACTTCTCCCGCTCTGCCAGTGCTTTCTGCGCCTCCGCAGCACGGACCAACCCGTTCACCTGATGTTGAAAGGTCGCGCGCATCGCTTTGAGTTCGGCCGCGAGCGCCGCATGCGCCGGCTCATTATTTTGCGGCTGGCTCAGCGTAGAAAGTTGCGTTTCCAGCGCGGCCCGCATCGCCTTGATCTCTTCGGCGAGCAGACTGTCGGTCGTCGTTGCCGGTGTTGCGGCGGTCGCATTTCCGTTGGTTTTATTGATAGGCAGGGCATGCTGGACACGTCGGGGCTCAGGACGAGGCGCCTCCGGCGATGCGCCGCGAAGCAGACTGCGCACCTCGACCGTTGCGGCTGCTGCGGCCGCGGCCTGTGCGGCCGCATTTTCAACCGCATGCTGCGCGGGGACCGGTGCGGAAACGATGCTCGCCATATCGCTGTCCGCAATCGCCAGAACTTCGACGCCGCCCTTGACGCTGCGATTGGACAGGATGACGGCGTCCTCGCCTAAAGCGTCGCGGACCTGGCGCATCGCTTCTCTTGAAGTCGATGCATGGAATTTTTTAACTTTCATATTGCAGCCCCTTTATCTCGAAAAGTGGGGATCAAAAAAATCAAGCGCGCGCGCCGAGCACGGAGCTGACGCGAACGCTACGGGAATCGGGTATTTCAGCGTGTGCGAGCACACGTAATTGCGGTAAGGCACGGCGCAACAATCGGGCGAGCGGATTGCGCAAACGATCCGGCACTAATAACGCGGTCGGCATCCCCAATGTTTCCTGGTGCCGCACCGCCGCCGCCGAATCGCGCAACAGCGTTTCGGCAAGACCGGGTTCGAGGCCGAAGCCGTCAGAGGCCAGTGCTTGTCCCAGTACTTTTTCCAATTCTGGCTCGACGACAATGACGGCCAATTCCGGCGTGGACCCGTAAATCTGTTGCACGATAGATGCGCCCAATGCCACGCGGACGACAGCGGTCAGATCGCTCGTATCTTGTGTTCTGGCCGCATGATCGGTCAGTGTTTCCACGATGCTCCGCAGGTCGCGAATGTGCACGCCTTCAGCGAGCAGGTTCTGCAATACTTTTTGCATCGATGAGAACGGAATGAGTTTCGGCACCAAGTCTTCGATCAGTTTCGGTGTCGACTTGGAGAAATGATCGACTAGGCTCTGCAGCTCGGCACGGCCGAGCAATGCGGATGCATTGGTGGTTACGACGTGAGATAGATGCGTTGCGACCACCGTCCCCGCATCGACTACCGTGAAACCCGCGCCCACCGCACGCTCGCGCTGCGAGGGATCGATCCACGTCGCCGGCAAGCCAAAGGCGGGGTCCTTCGTTTGCGCGCCGGGTAGGGTTGTCGTCGCGCGTCCCGGATTGATCGCGAGCAATTGACCGGGGAATGCCTCGCCTTCTCCGACGACCACGCCCTTGAGACTGATGCGGTAGCCGGCGGGTTTGAGTTCGAGGTTGTCGCGAATATGAACTGCCGGCGGCAGGAAGCCGATCTCTTGTGCGAATTTTTTGCGGATCGCTTTGATTCGGCGAAGCAGCTCGCCGTCCTGCGCCTTGTCTACTAGGGGAATCAGTCGATAACCGACTTCGAGGCCCAGCGTGTCCACCGGCGTGATGTCTTCCCATGAGGCTTCCTGTGCCGCCTCTGGATTGACCGGTTGCGCCACCGGAGTCTTGGCGGCTTCTTCCTCAGGATGGGCTTCGCGAAGCTTGAGGTAATACGCCAAGCCGGCAAGCGCGGCAGCGAGCAGTAAAAATGCGAAGTGCGGCATGCCGGGGATCAAACCCATGATGCCGAGTACACCGGCGCATAGATTCAAGACCTGCCTGCGCATAAACAATTGGTCCATGATCTGCGCGCCGATGTCTGAACCGGTACCCACCCGGCTCACGACCAAGCCCGCAGCGGTCGAAATCACCAGCGCGGGGATCTGCGCCACGAGACCATCGCCGATGGCGAGCAAGACGTAGTTATTAGAGGCCTGAGCGAACGAAAGATCGTGCTGCAACATACCGATGGCAAGACCGCCGATGATGTTGATGAACAGAATCAAAATGCCGGCGATGGCATCGCCGCGCACAAACTTTGACGCGCCGTCCATCGAGCCGTAAAACTCGGCTTCTTGTCCAACCTCTTGACGACGCTTGCGCGCTTCGGCCTCGCCGATCAGCCCTGCGTTCAAATCGGCGTCGATCGCCATCTGCTTGCCTGGCATCGCGTCCAAGGTAAAACGCGCGCTAACCTCCGCGATACGACCGGCACCTTTGGTGATCACAACGAAATTGATCACCACCAAAATAATGAACACCACCAAGCCGACCGTAAAATTGCCGCCGACGAGAAAGTGGCCGAATGCTTCGATGACCTTTCCTGCAGCATCCGGTCCGGTGTGGCCATGCAATAGCACAACCCGCGTAGAGGCGACGTTCAGCGATAGCCGCAGGAGCGTGGTGAGCAGAAGTACCGTTGGAAAAGCCGCGAAGTCGAGCGGCCTGGTCGTGTACATCGACGTGAGCAACACGATCAAACCGAGCGCAATATTGAAGGTAAATAACAAGTCCAACAAAAAAGGTGGGAGCGGCAGCACCATCATCGCGAGAATCATGACGATGAGAATGGGACCGGCTAGTGCCTTCACTTGCACTTTGTCGAATACGCCGTTGATACTGGCAGCGGCCATCAGTTGTCTTCTCCGTTGTCATCGCGCTCGCCTTGGTCGGGAGAGCCGGGATCCATGCCTTCGGGCACTTCGAGTTCGGTCGGCATCTGGGGCTGCATGCCGCCGTAATTGCTGTAGTGACGGAGCTGATAAATGTATGCGAGGACCCGCGCGACAGTGTTGTAGAGCGCGGCGGGTATTTCATCGCCCAATTCAGTGGACACATAGAGAGCGCGCGCAAGCGGCGGCGCTTCGAGCAAAGCGACTTTGTGTTCGGCGGCAAGTGCGCGTATGCGCAGTGCCACTTCGCCGCGTCCTTTGGCCACGACGCGCGGCGCACCGAATTTGCCTTCCTGATACGCAAGCGCGACAGCGAAATGCGTCGGGTTCGTCACGACCACATCGGCTTTGGGCACTTCGGCCATCATGCGCTTGCGTGCCGCCTCGCGTTGTTGACTGCGAATATGTGCCTTGAGATGCGGGTCGCCTTCGGATTCGCGCATTTCGCGCTTCACCTCTTCGAGGCTCATGCGCAGACCTTTGTGGTGACGCCAGAGCACGATGGGAACATCGATCATCGCGATTAGCGCCAATGCGGCGGCCAAGACGATTAGAGCGCCTTGAATCATGCCTCCGGTCGCTGCGAGGCTTTGTCCCGGCGCGAGTGAAGACAAAGAAAGGAGTTCCTCGCGGTGGAACCACAAGTACAGGCCGCCGAGACTCCCGACCAGCAAGGCTTTGGAAATCGCTTTGAAGAGTTCGGTCAAACCCTCAACCGAAAAAATGCGGCCCAAACCCTTGAGTGGGTTGAGCCGGGTGAAATCGGGGGTGACCGCTTTAGAAGAGAAAAGCCAGCCGCTCAGCGCAACGCCGGAAAAGACCGCAACCGCTGCGACAAAGCCGAAGAGCGGTAAAGCCGCCAACGTGCTTTCAAGAGACAAACTCAGCAGACGGCTACCTGGGGCCGTATCGGCGAAAGCGCTAGCGCGATCGATAGACAACCCATCGCGCATCAACCGCGTGCAAAAATTCATCGCGATGGACCCGCCGCCCCAGGCGATGGCCGCGCCGGCTGCCAGCACCGCGCAGGCGCCTAGTTCGCGCGAACGCGCAACCTGGCCCTCTTCACGGGCTTGCTCCAACCGCCTTGGGGTGGCTGGGAGTGTCTTCTCCTGATCGGAATCTGCGGCCATGCGGCATCGGCACCTTTATCGATGTCGCCATTATTCGCATCCGGCCGCCGAACAAAGGGGGGATAAGGGGGCCTTTCACCGTCTTATTGGCTAGGATGGCGTCACGCCCGCGCGGCGGCCATCGGCGGGACAACGCAAAACAATGACGAGGCGGCCGAGGGACGAAACGGGTGACAAAACGGCGATCGACGGGCCCGGTCACACCGAGGTTTTTCTTAACCGTTAGATGTGAAAAAAGCCCGCAACGGCCAATGCCGCGGCGGGCTTCCTGACTTGTCAATCAGATCGCGTGCGGCGTCAGTTTGAAGCGCGCAACGATGGTTTCCAAGGTATGGGCCATTTCTTCCAAATGGCGCGCGGAAGTGGCGACCGAACCCACCGCCGTCGCATTCTCCTGAGACATCCTGGCGATGCGTTCCACACTCTGCGCGATCTGGCTACTGGTGCTGGATTGTTCGCCCAAGGCGTGGGAAATTTCGTTGACCACCGATAGCACTTGATTCGCACCGGTCTTGATGTCGCGCATGTAGTCGCCGGCTCCGCGCGCTTTGCTCACGCCCTCGGTAACACGTTCGCTCCAGCTTTCCATATGGCGAACGGCCTGTGTTGTCCCCGCCTGAATAGCCGAAATCATGTTGCCGATTTCGCGGGTTGAATCCGTGGTCCGCTCCGCCAGTTTGCGGACTTCTTCCGCAACAACGGAGAAGCCGCGACCCTGCTCGCCGGCGCGTGCGGCCTCGATCGCTGCATTCAAGGCGAGCAGATTGGTCTGATTGGCGATTTCCTGAATGACATGAACGATGTGGGAAATCTGGGAAGACTGATTGCCCAGCGTTTCGATAATTTCCGTCAGGCTCTTCGCAGACGCGGCAATCTGTTCCATCTCCGCCGCCGCACTGGCTACCACTTCGTTGCCACGATTGGATAAATCGCCCGAAGCGCGCGAAATTTCGAGTGCTTCGTTGGAGTGTTCTGCGACTTGCCCGATGCTAGCGGTCATCTCTTCGATAGACGATGCCATCGAGGAGGCTGCCTCTGTTTGATGACCGGAGCTCGCGGCAATCTGGCTCGACGACACCGATAGCGCAGAAGCCTGGCCGGACAGTTCGCCCGCACTATGATGCAAGCGTTCGATCAGGTGACGCAGTTGGCCTTGCATATCGGCCACCGCTGCAAGAACGCTTTCCTTATCGCCGGGCTTGATGTGTATGGTTGCGGCCAAGTCGCCATCGGCAATGCGCCTCGCAATGGCGACTGCATCGGCCGGTTCGCCGCCGAGTTGGGAGAACAAGCTGCGTACAATCCAAATGAAAATGCCGCCAGCCAGGGCCAAGCCGACCAGCGTACAGACGATGAACATCACCGACAAACCGCGATACATTGAATTTGCCGAAACCGAATCCTGCTCGCTCTGGTCCCGTAAGCCTTTTTCCAGATTCGCACGCAGAACACCCAAATCACGAGCGACCGGTTCATCTATTCCTTTGATCATGCCGTCGACCAACATGGCCGACCCAAGGGGGTTGATGGGATCGTATTCTTTCATTGCTGCGTCATAGCGCTGGGACACTTTGCTGTGCAAGTCCACGATTGAGGCGATTTGCGAGGGGTTGGCGCCGGCCGGCGCTTTTTGCAGTTCAGCCAGTCGGTCCTGCACCGCCTTGCGATGCGCCTCCATGGCCGCCTTGTGTTGGTCGAGCACGGTCAGATCGTTCCCGCGCAGGATCGCATTCTTGAGTTCCTGAGATTGCATGCGGAAACTGCTCAGCGCTTCGTTGGCGTTGCGCAAAGCGCTAAGGGCTACACCCTGCGCTTGCAGCACTTCGCCCAACTTCGCATTTTGAAAATGCACGCCGAAGAAACCGGTGATACCGCCGCCAAGCAACATGACGACGAATACCGCGCCCAGCAACCCCATTCGAGTCGCGATTTTCATGTCTTTAAACATCTTCCACTCCTTCCCTAAGGGAAATCGGCGCCTCAAGCGCCACTTACAGCTCTAGAGCCCCATCTTTACAACACGCCGTCGAGCAACTCATTCAATTCCAATACGAGGACCAGTACGCCCTCGCCCGATACGGTCGCGCCGGCAACGCCGCGCGGCTTAATACCCATCAATGGTTTGATCATCACTTCATCCTGACCCATCAGACCGTCGACACCAAGAACAAAAGTTCTTTCGCCATGTACGACCACCACACCCAAGGGAGCGATACCTTCGCGCGGCCGCTTCACCAGGGAGGCGAGTTCATGTAGCGCAAGCACTTCGCCGCGCAACAGCACATGGTCTTTACCCGCGACTTTTTTGCGACGCTCGTCGGTCAACTCAATGATTTCGCGCACGGCGGAAAGCGGTAAGGCGTAAGGCTGATTCCCCAAACGCATATTGAGCACCGGCAGAATCGCCAGAGTAAGCGGCAAGATGATGGTGAACATTGAGCCTCTGCCCGGCACGGAGGTCAGTTCGATGCGGCCTTTGAGATGCGTGATGTTCGTTTTCACCACGTCCATCCCGACGCCGCGCCCGGACAGATTGCTGACTTCCGTCTTGGTGGAAAAGCCGGGGAGAAAAATCAGATTCAAACTTTGACGGTCATCGAGCTGCGCCGCCTCTTCCGGACTAATGATGCCCTTCTCCACCGCTTTGTTCCGGATCACATCGGGGCGCATGCCTTTGCCGTCGTCGGCAATCTCGATGATGATCTGATCGCCCGTCTGCCTGGCCTCCAAGCGCACAACGCTTTTCGCCGGCTTGCCCGACGCGATGCGATCGGCGGGCATCTCCACCCCGTGGTCTACTGCATTGCGCACCAAGTGGACGAGCGGATCATTCAATTCTTCAAGAATTGTCTTATCGACTTCGGTCTCTTCGCCGACGAGCATCAGTTCGACGTCCTTGCCGAGCTGGCGTGCCAGGTCCCGCGATAGCCGTACATATTTTTGAAACACCCGGCCGACCGGCTGCATGCGCGCTTTCATGACAGCGTTTTGCAAATCGGCGACGAGCATATCGAGCTCGTTTACCGCAACCTCCAACTCTTTCAGCGTTTCGCCTTCACTGCGAGCCGCCTGACGGGCAAGGTCGCGGCGTAAGCAAACGAGCCGGTTTTTGGTCAGGCCGATTTCACCGGACAGGTTGAGAATCTGATCGAAACGCTGCGTATCGACACGCAAAGTCGTTTCCTTCGCTGCGGGACCGCCGCCACCTGCTTTCGGTGTCCGGCTTTTCGGTTCTGCCGCAGGTGCAGACGCGAGCGAAGCGTTCGAAGGCTGTGCCGATTTTCCGGTAATCGCTTCGTACATCGCTGCCCAATCGAGTTCGGCGCCCGATGTCTGGCTTTGCATCGAGTCCGTTTTTTCAACGGGTGGGGGCGCGAGAGGCGCCGCGCTTTGAATCGGTGTTCCCGCCGCGACGGCTTCGAGTTGACTGAGAAGTAGTGCGGGCGCCGGATCGGGCTGCGCAAAGCCGGCCATTTCTCCAAACATGCGCCGAACCTCGCCGGTTGCGGCAAGAATCACGTCGAGCATTTCCGGCGTCAGCTGCAATTTTCCGCTACGCAGAAGATCCAGAACCGTTTCCGTGCGATGGCAAAGCCCAACCAATGCAGCCGCTTCGAGGAATCCCGCGCCGCCTTTGATCGTATGAAAACCGCGGAATACGGCATTCAACAAATCAAGATCATCGGTCCGGTTTTCAAGCTCGACCAGTTGCAGATCCACACCTTCCAGAAGCTCGCCGGCTTCATTCAGAAAGTCCTGCAAGAGGTCTTGCATGTCGGTGAAAGCGTTCATCGTGTGTGCTTTTCTATTCTTCTTAGAAGCCCAGGCTTTCCAGCAGATCGTCGACTTGCGCCTGATTGGCAACGACGTCGGTGCGGCCATTCGCATTCATTGCCGGTCCTGTCAGCCATTCCCCTTCGGAGGCAGGGCGCTTGTCCACAGGCGTCGTTTCCAATAGCAGCTTGAGTAATTGAGCTTCCAGGTTCTGCGCCACTTTGACGATGCGCTGAATCACCTGGCCCGTCAGATCATGAAAATCCTGAGCCATCATGATTTCGGTGAATTGGGAGTTCGTTTGTGCGGTCTGTTCAGGCAATTGCTTGAGAAACGCGCGCGTCTCTATGGCGGTGTTCTTGAATTCGTCGAGCGGCATATCGGCAGCGAACACGCGCTCCCATTGGGCGGAGAGGCGCTTGGCTTGCTCTTCGACGGCGTTCTGGTATTGCTGACCTTGCTCGACCGCGCTCAAAGAGCGCTCGGCCGCTTTGCCGGTCAGATCGGCGATGTAGGTCAATCGGTCCCGCGCATCGGGCAACGCACCGACCGCTTCTTCCATCTGCTTGTCGTACCCTAACTCGCGTAATGCGTCATGCAGATTGCGCGTCAAGGAACCGATTCGGTGGAACACTTCTTCCGGCGGCGGCGGTTCGGCGCTCATATCAATCAGCACAACGCCGCTCGATTGCGGTTCGGCAACGATATCGCGTGTTGCGGCCGATTCAGCGGCCACCTGATCGAACAACGCTTCCAGATCGTCAGTTTCAGCGGCCCCCATCTCAGGCTCCTACCTGCAGTTTCTGCAGAATTTTGTTGAGTTTTTCTTCCAGCGTGGCCTTGGTGAAAGGCTTGACGATGTAACCGGAGGCGCCCGCCTGAGCGGCGGTGACGATGTCTTCTTTTTTCGCTTCAGCGGTAACGAGCAGCACAGGAAGATGCTTCAACTGGTCGTCCGCGCGAATCTGCCGCAGAAGTTCGAAACCGTTCATGTTCGGCATGTTCAAATCCGACACGACGAATTCGAAGCCGCCGCCTTTGAGCTTCGCCAATGCGGCGACGCCGTCTTCGGCTTCGTCGGCATTGCCGTAGCCGAGTTCCTTGAGCAAGTTGCGCACGATGCGGCGCATGGTGGAGAAATCGTCGACGATCAAAAATTTAATATCGGTGCTCATGGCTATGCCCCTTCCTTCTCGGTCCTACCCGAACGCAACATATTGGCGATGGCGCTCGCCAGTTCGTTGAAATTGAATTTAGCGATGTACCCATCGACGCCGACCTGCTGTCCCAGCTTTTTATTCGCGACAGAGGATAGAGAGGAGTGCATCAAAACCGGTATGCCCGCAAAGCGCGGATCGCTGCGGATATGGCGAGTCAGTACGTAGCCGTCCATTTCGGGCATTTCGGCGTCGGCCAGCACCATGCCCAGTCTTTGGTGCAAAGGCTCGCCTTCTTGTTGCGCCTGATTCGCCAGTGCCTGGAGCCGTTCCCACGCCTCGCGGCCGTTGGCCGCTTGCTGAAACGACAGACCCATTTGCTCCAATACTTGAGTGATTTTTTTGCGTGCGAGAGCCGAATCGTCGACGAAGAAGACCGGCCGCTGTGTCGGCGCCTGCACATCGAGGTCCGGCACTTCTTCTTCGCCCATCACATCGGCAAGGATCTGTTCCACATCCAGGATCGACACGAGACGGCCGCCCGGCAACTCGGTCAACGCGGTGACGAGGCCGGATCCGCCCATGATGGTTGACTGCGGCGAACGCACTTGCTCCCAGTCCACGCGCACGATGCGGTCTACTTCCCCAACCAGGAACGCCTGGGTGCTGGAAGAGAACTCGGTGATGATCATTTTCCCGGGGCCCGGCGCCGGTTCCATAGACAAGCACGCTGCCAGGTTAATAACCGGAATAATCGAACCGCGCAGGCTGATGATGCCTTCCACGCTTGAAGGCATATTCGGTGTCGGCGTAATAGGCTTCGGTTCGCATACCTCACGCACCTTGAAGACATTGATGCCGAAGGTTTCGCGTCCGCCGACGGAGAACAGCAGCAGTTCCATGCGATTGGACCCGGCCAGCTTGGCCTTCTGGTCCACCAGATTCATGAGCTGATTATCAGTGGCGCCCATGGCGTTCCTCATTGGTTGGTTGGCGTTAATGTGATGGGCGGTAACTCGGGCGCGGAAACCACTTTCGCGATCGAATTGGCCTCTTCAGCATCGTGGACTTCCACGCCGCTGCCTTCTTTCAAAATTGCTTCTTCGGTTTGCTTATTCAGTACGACGATGCTGATCCGCCGATTGGCGGGATTGAGCACGTCGCTATGGTCGAAAGGGATGGAGGAAGCCAGACCGACGACACGAACGATTTTTTGATCCGCGATGCCGCCGGCCACAAGTTCGCGACGGGAAGCATTGGCGCGGTCTGCGGACAGTTCCCAGTTGCTGTAGCCACGGTCGCCGCTGGAATAAGGCGCCGCATCGGTATGGCCGGATAACGAAACCTTGTTTTCGACGTCGTTCAACATCCCACCCAGTTCACGCAGGATCTCTCGCATCCAATCTTTCACGTCGGCGCGACCCGAATCGAACATCGGACGGTTTTGATCGTCGATGATTTGAATGCGCAGGCCTTCTGACGTGATGTCCAGCTTGATTTGTTTGCGGAATGGAGTCATCCGCGGATTGTTATCCAGAGCGAGCTCAACGCGCTTTTGCAGCTGCTTGAGCCGCACCGCTTCCTGCCGCGCGACCTCTGCCTTGGCGGCTTGGAGGTTGATCGTTTTCGTCTCGCCGATGTCGCCCTGTTTTTTCTGACCGAACGTGCGGGTGAGATCCTGTCCGCCGCCCTGGACGATCGATGAGCTATCGCCCGATCCGCTGCCGCCGGAAAGCGCAACCTTGAGGGGCGTTCTGAAATATTCCGCGATGCCTTGCAAGTCGCCCTTAGTCGTGGATCCGAGCAGCCACATCAACAAAAAGAAAGCCATCATCGCGGTGACGAAGTCGGCATAAGCGATTTTCCAAGCGCCGCCGTGGTGGGCGGGCGCGACTTTCTTAATCCGCTTGACGATAATGGGTTGCAGCCCTTCGCGTGCGTTCGCGCCGCTCATCGCTTGAGGCTCCCTTTGACGTGCGATTCAAGCTCCGCGAAGCCGGGACGTTCGGTGGAATAAAGCACTTTGCGGCCGAACTCCACTGCAAGCGCAGGCGCATAACCGTTCAGGCTGGCAAGCAAAGTGACTTTCACGCACTGAAGAATCTTTGTCCCCTCGGCGACGCCTTGCTCCATTTTTCCGCTCAGTGGTCCGACGAATCCATAGGCGAGAAGAATGCCGAGGAAGGTACCGACCAGCGCGTGCGCGATCAGCATCCCGAGTTCCGCAGGCGGCAGCCCAACCGATTCCATCGTATGCACGACACCCATAACGGCTGCGACGATGCCAAAGGCCGGAAGACCGTCCGCGACTTTCTGGATGGCATGCGCAGGCACTTCCGCTTCGTGGTGATGGGTGTCGATTTCGTTGTCCATCAAATTTTCAATTTCCATCGGATTCAGATTGCCGCTGACCATCAAGCGCAGATAGTCGGTAATGAACTCAATAAGGTGGTGATCCTTCGCAATGGCCGGATACTTGCCGAACAACGGGCTTTCATGCGGGTTCTCCACATCCCTTTCGATCGACATCAACCCCTCTTTACGGACCTTGGTCAGTATTTCGAACATCAACGCCATCAGTTCCATGTAGAGGGCCTTGGTGTACTTAGAGCTCTTGAGCACGCTGGGCACCGTTCTCATCGTGGCCTTGAGCACCTTGCCGTTATTGCCGACGATAAATGCGCCCAGAGCGCCGCCGCCGATCATCAGCAGTTCCACCGGCTGGAACAAAGCGGCCAGATGGCCGCCCGCCATGGCAAAGCCGCCGAATATCGAAAACACCACGACCACATAGCCGATGACCACCAACATCTACACATTCCCCGTTAAACCCCAGTGCGCCAGTCTCGACATGCCGCCCCGTCGGGGGCAAGACGCTCCGATACAGTTTCTTTCTCGGCATCCGTGGGCTTTTCTTAAGCAAGCACGCTCATCCTTGAGGGGCAGAGTAACAACCGCGTCACGTTCCGCATGGGATGAATAGCGGTCCGAACCCCTGCTAATTCGGCAAAAATTCGGAAACCTTTGAAAGCTGAGACCAAAAAGCAACGCCCGGTCTAAGCCGGGCGTTGTCATATATATAGTGTTGGGGCTTCAGACTGCTTCGCGCTCCGCTTCCGCCCGTTTCTTCGTTTTACCCGCCCGGGACGGCACGTTGCACAAGCCGCAGACATAGTTGTCTGTTAGCTCGAATGAATGGGTGACGAAGTGACCGCCGCAATCTTTGCAGCAAGTGGTGGTCAGCATTCCAGCGTCGAAAAACTTGATCAGCCGCCAGGCGCGGGTGATCGAAAGAACATCTTCCATATTGTGGGCGCGGACATGCTCCCGATATAGACGGTAGGCTTTGACCACCGCTTCGATCTGTTCCAGCTCGACTGATTTGTCGATATAGCGATAAATACTGATGAAGAGCGAGGAATGAATATTCGGCTGCCAGGTCATGAACCAATCGGTCGAAAAAGGCAGCATGCCTTTGGGCGGAGACTTCCCTTGGATTTCCTTATACAAGCGCAGCAGCTTTTCGCGCGACAGCTTGGTTTCGGATTCGAGCACCTGCAGGCGCGCGCCCAACTTGATCAACTCGCTGGCCAGCGCGATATCGCGCGCTTCGCCGATGACAGATTTGGCCATGATTATTCCCCTCTGAACTGCATTGTTGCTGTCGGACTGAAAGACTTGAAAGCTTATGGTTTAGGCAGTCGCGACGGCTGGCGCACCGGCCATGAGCAACGAAGCGTGCATGCGGGAGATATCGGCATCCTTGCTATGGCTGGTCAAAAGGTTCCAGACCATGTCCTCGCTAAAGCGAAAGCTGCACATCAGCATATTCGAGGCCGCGATTTTGAGCACTTGCGCCATCGATAAGTCGGCGACCACATCGGAGATTTCTTCGCTGATACCGAGGCGGAACATCGCTTCGGCGCGGTCTTCGCGGATCAAACGCTGCGCAAGAAGAAGGTAGGAAAGATTGGCTTCGCGGATTTCGCTCATCAATTGGTCGGCATTCATGTTCTGCTCCTCTGGTTTATTCTCAATCACTGTCCGGCCATGTCTGCCGGTCGAAGTGCTTTGCTGACGGCGCCCATATTCGGCGCAAGAACCAAAAACTTGAATCGGAGATGCATCCATTTATCAGGTGCGGCTGACGCCCTGTAACGACGTAGGGAAAAACCTGACGGAAATATTTCCGCTGATGCCTTACATAGGCATTCGACTCATCGGACAGGCACAGACTAGGTCTGCCGATTCAACCCCTTGCCCGCCCGTTCTCATGCGCTTCGACAAGCGACACGTGGATGGATGACCAGTAGGTATTAAGGTCCACAGTCGGTAATAGTCGACATAAACGAGCCATCGCCCCCTCGGCATCGCAGCGTGAAAATTCAACGCTTTCGCTCAAGCTTTTGCGACAAAACTGGCGTTGCAGCGTTTTGAGGCCGCCTAAAGTTTCCCCGGCAGCGGACCGATAACTTGCCTAACGGCGGTTTGAGTCACATGGCCAAACCAAAGTGCGCGGCACTTAAAGCCGCATTGGTTAAACCATAGTCGAAAGGGACTTTAAAATGCCTCAAATCATTAACACCAACGTCGCTTCGCTTAATGCGCAGCGCAACTTAAACACCTCGCAAACTTCGCTCGCTACCTCGCTGCAACGCCTGTCTTCGGGCCTGCGTATTAACAGCGCGAAAGACGATGCGGCCGGTCTGGCGATTGCGGAACGTTTCACCACGCAAATCCGCGGTCTGACGCAAGCTGCACGTAACGCAAGCGATGGTATCTCCCTGGCGCAAACCGCCGAAGGCTCCTTGGGCGAATTGACCAACAACTTGCAACGTATTCGTGAATTGGCCGTGCAAGCCGCCAACTCGACGAACTCGTCTTCCGATCGCGCAGCGCTTGATCAGGAAGTGCAACAACGTTTGGCTGAGATCAACCGTATCGCTTCGCAAACTTCGTTCAACGGCCAGAAGATTCTTGACGGCAGCTTCGGTAACGCAGCTTTCCAAGTTGGCGCGAACGTCGGCGAGACCATCACCATCGGTCTGTCCACCTCCATGAAAACTTCCGACATCGGTTCTTATGTGAACGTCAGCAGCGATGCAGCCGCTAACGTTTCCGGTACCGCAGTCGCAGGCGCAGCTCCTTGGGGTTCGGGCGCTTACCAAACCGGCGTAGCCGCTTACACCGGCGTGGATAGCAACGTCATCGCAGGTACGGGCGACTTGCAAATCAACGGCGTCGACATCCAAGCATCGGCCGATTACGCAGTTTCGGGCGACACCTACCGTGCCGGCGACAGCGCATACGCCAAAGCAGCCGCCATTAACGGCAGCGGCGTTGCAGGTTTGACCGCAACGGCAACCAACGAAGTCACGTTCGACGACACGCCCGTAGGCAGCGGCATGTTCATGGACCTGACGGCCGGCACCTTGGCCGCAACCGATGAAGTGCTGTACAGCTTGAGCATCAACGGCGAAGACATCTACGCCGATACGTCGGTCGACGCTAACGGCATCACGATGGACCAGGCGATTGCCGCGATCAACACCAAGTCCAATACGACCGGTGTTGTGGCCAGCAAAGACGACAACAACCAACTCGTGCTGACTGCAGCTGACGGCCGTAACATCGTCGTCGAAGAAGAGCACGAATTCGTTGACGGCGCCACGGTCGCTTCCGATTCCGACGTTACCGTCGAAACGGTGTTCTCGACTCAAGCCACGACGGACGATAACTCCGATGCAGCGGATGACGGCGTGCTGACGCAAGGCGTGCTGACTTTCCGCGGTCAAATGACCCTGCAATCGAGCGCCGATGTGACCATCAACGCCGGTCAAGCACTCCTGGGCTTCACCTCGGGTTCGCATACCGCAGCCGGTTCCTTGTCGGTTTCCAACGTGTTGAACGTTGATGCCGCCAACGAAGCGATCCTGTCGGTCGATGCAGCGCTGAACTCGGTTGCTAGCCTCCGTTCGACACTGGGCGCGATTCAAAACCGTTTCGAATCGACGATTTCCAACCTGCAAGCGACGACCGAGAACTTAACAGCCTCGCGTAGCCGTATTCAGGATGCCGACTTCGCCGCCGAAACCGCGAACTTGACCCGTGCGCAGATTCTGCAACAGGCCGGTACCGCGATGTTGGCCCAAGCGAATGCGCTTCCGCAGAACGTGTTGGCTCTGTTGCAAGGTTAATGATGAAAGAACGCCTGACTCGGCAGTATCGGTCGGCGCCTGAAACCGGTGGCAGTGCGAAACGCGCACCGCCACCGGCGACAGGAGAAAGCTAAGCACCGGCGGCAGCCTGCGAACGGGAACCCCATTCCCCCCCGCGCACAGGTTGCCGTACGGGCTTTTTTAGGAGTAAAGGATCATGGCCATACATTTGGATGCTTTAAGTACCGCGATGCGCAGCAGTGCGCAGGCGTCCACGCCCGCGCCCAAAACCGCGCCGGAACAGGCCACGGTTGCTGCACCCGAACCCGTTAAGGCGTCCGTGCCTCCCCCGCCGGATATCGAAGCGGTGGTGGAACAGCTTAACCGCATGATGCAGCGCATGAATAACAGCTTGCAATTCGAAGTCGACCGCTCGACCGGTAAGACGGTGGTCCGCGTGCTCGACAGCAATACCAACGAAATTCTGCGCCAGTTCCCGTCTGAGGAAGTCCTCGCGATCGCGCGAGCCCTCGAGAACGCGAAGGGCGCCTTGCTCAGCGATCTGGCTTAAAGCC
>DATEOW010000135.1:0-6585 GCA_035273665.1 Burkholderiales bacterium
CGAGGATGAATTGCTTTCCGATTTCCGCCTGAAATCCATTATTCGAAAATACTCCGACCACATCGCTTTACCGATCGTGATGAAAGGCTCGAAGTGGGATGAAGAGAAAAAAGAACAGGTTCCCACGGACGAGGACGAGACCGTCAATCAGGCTTCCGCGCTCTGGGCACGCCCCAAAAACGAGGTAAGCGAAGAGCAATATCACGAGTTCTACAAGCATGTGGCGCACGACTTCGAAGCGCCGCTCGCCTTCACGCACAACCGCGTCGAAGGCCGTCAGGAGTACACGCAGCTTCTCTACATCCCTTCCCACGCGCCTTTCGATTTGTGGGATCGGCAGCATCGGCGCGGCCTGAAGCTGTACGTGCGCCGCGTCTTCATCATGGATGACGCAGAACAACTCCTGCCGGTTTATCTGCGTTTCGTGCGCGGGGTAGTCGATTCCAATGATTTACCGCTCAACGTCTCGCGCGAAATCCTGCAGGAGAGCCGCGACATTGATGCCATTCGCTCGGGCTGCACAAAGCGGGTGCTCTCGCTTTTGGAAGACCTCGCCGAAAACCAAAAGGACAAATACGCCACCTTCTGGACTGAATTCGGACGCGTCCTCAAAGAAGGGGTGGGCGAAGACTTTGCCAACAAGGAACGCCTGGCGAAGTTGTTGCGCTTTGCTTCCACCCATGCGGATACCGAGGATCAGACGGTGTCTCTCGCCGACTATGTCGCGCGGATGAAAGAAAGTCAGACCAAGATTTACTACGTGACCGCCGAGTCCTTCGCCGCCGCGAAGAACAGCCCGCATTTGGAAATCTTTCGGAAGAAGGGCGTCGAAGTGCTGCTGCTCTCCGACCGGGTGGACGAGTGGGTGACCGGCAATCTCGAAGAATTCGAGGGCAAACCGCTTCAGTCCGTGGCGAAGGGCGGCTTGGACCTCGGCGGCCTGGAAGACGAGGCGGAGAAAAAAGAGCATGAGAAGCAGGCGGGCGAGTTCAAAGAACTCACGGACAAGATCAAGGAAACCCTGGGCGACCGGGTCAAGGAGGTCCGGGTAACGTCGCGTCTAACCACTTCGCCGGCCTGCGTCGTGGCGGACAATTTTGACCTCAGCGGCAATCTCGCCCGGATTCTCAAGGCGGCCGGCCAAGAGGCGCCCAAAACCCTGCCCATCCTGGAAATCAACCCGGAGCACCCCATGGTCCAGCGGCTGAAATACGAGGAAAAACGCTTTGGCGACTGGGCTAATCTACTATTGGATCAGGCCCAATTAGCCGAAGGCGGCAGCCTGGAGGATCCGGCCGGTTTCGTCAGGCGGCTCAACGAGCTCATGCTCGACTTGGCCGGAGGGGGCGAGAGCAAGATCTGGACGCCGTCGAAATAGCGTCTCGGCCGCCGGTTAACCGACTTCGCAAAGAGGCTTGCCAAGCGTATTTGTGCCTTGGCGAGGCCATGACGGGCCGCCAAAATCGGGAAATCTCCGCATAAAGCGCGGGAAGGTCGCGAGCGGACGCAGTCTTGCGAGCGAGGGCAAAGCAAAGCGGCGCCTAAACACTCGCCCTTGCAATGTCTCTTATTGAAATAGCTTAATTGAAGCTTCTTTTCACGTTTTGGCGGCACGGCTTTGGCCTAACGCCCCTTGCACCCTTTACGGATCGCTGCGCATGGCTGCAGTAATGGCACAACCGGAACGCCACCTGACCCTCAGCGAGGTGCTCGATGAGTTGGTTGCGGACGGCCACATCGGACGCGAAGAGGCCAACAAGATCGCGGCCGATCGGCGTATGCATCGCGGCGGCAGCCATCCGCTCGCCGTCATCGCGGATCAAAAAATCAAAAATGCGTTGCCGCCCCACAAGATCCTGCACCTCGACTGGCTGACGGAATGGTTCGCCGGGAAGACCGATCTTCCTTACTACCATATCGATCCGCTCAAAATTAATTTCGGCGCCGTTACGGAAGTGATGTCGAGCGCCTACGCCCAGCGTTACAGAATTCTGCCGGTGGAGGTCAACGGCCGCGATGCGGTCATCGCCACGGCCGAACCTTATGTGCGCGAATGGATTGGCGAGCTGTCCCGCATGATGCGAGTGGATATCAAGCTCGTCTTCGCCAACCCTGCGGACATCAAGCGCTACATCGTCGAGTTCTACAACTTGGCGAAGTCGGTGAAGCGTGCGTCGGACAGCAAAGACGAGCGCTCGTCCTCGCTTTCGAATTTCGAGCAGTTGGTCGAGCTAGGCAAATCGAATAAGCAACTCGATGCCAACGACCATCACATCGTCCATATCGTCGACTGGCTATGGCAATACGCCTTCGATCAGCGCGCGAGCGATATTCATATCGAACCGCGCCGCGACTTCGGCCAAGTGCGCTTCCGTATCGATGGCGTTTTACACAACGTCTATCAATTGCCCGCGCCGGTTATCACCGCCATGACAAGCCGGATCAAGATCCTGGGGCGCATGGACGTGGTGGAAAAACGCCGTCCTCAAGATGGCCGCATCAAAACGCGCACGGGCGACGGACAGGAAGTGGAACTGCGTCTGTCCACCATGCCCACCGCCTTCGGCGAAAAATTGGTGATGCGTATTTTCGATCCGGAAGTGCTGGTCAAAGATTTCAGCGAGCTTGGTTTCGGTGATGACGACAAGAATCGCTGGCAAGACATGACCTCCCGGCCGCACGGGATTATTCTCGTGACGGGGCCCACCGGTTCGGGAAAAACCACAACCCTATATTCGACGCTCAAGTCGCTGGCGACCGAGCAGGTGAACGTCTGCACCATCGAAGATCCGATCGAAATGATCGAGCCGACCTTCAACCAGATGCAAGTGCAAGCGACCATCGACCTGAGTTTTGCCGAGGGCGTTCGCGCGCTGATGCGGCAGGATCCGGACATCATCATGGTCGGTGAAATCCGTGATCTCGAAACCGCCGAAATGGCGATTCAGGCGGCGCTCACCGGCCATCTGGTGCTTTCCACCCTGCACACCAATGACGCCGCTTCCGCGCTGACGCGGTTGTTGGATCTGGGTGTGCCGCGTTATTTGCTCACTTCCACCATTCTCGGCGTCATGGCGCAGCGTTTGCTCCGCACGCTCTGCCCAAATTGCAAAGAAGAAGTGCCCTTCGGTCATGATCGGGCCAGCGATCCGGATTGGGCGGAGCTGGTCTCGCCGTGGAAGGCTCGTGCGCCGGAAAAGATTTATCGTGCGGTGGGCTGTCTGGACTGCCGTATGACGGGTTACCGTGGCCGCGCGGGTATTTACGAAGTAATGACCATGTCGCCGGCGATCCGCAAGCTGGTGCACGATGATGCGTCAATCGCGAAAATCCGCGAGCAGGCGTATAAAGAAGGCATGAAAAGCCTACGCGTCAGCGGCGCGATGAAAATCGCGGCCGGTCTGAGCACCTTTGAGGAAGTCTTGCAAGTCTCGCCGCCCCACCAGTCCGAACGTTAGACAAGTGTTCCAACTTCCCGCCCGCTACCAGCGTCAACTCCGTAAAGGTCCCTTACGCTTGGTGGACGCCGGGAAGATATTCGCCCTGGCAATCGCATACTGTCTGCTCGGTTTGCTGGGTTATAAGCTCGCGGTAGTCCACCCCCATGTGTCGCTTGTGTGGCCAGCCTCGGGGCTGGCCGTCGCGGCGATGGTATTGGGCGGCGTGCGATTGCTCCCCGGTGTGTTGATCGGTTCCTTTGCGGCCAGCGTTATTAACGGCTTGAGTTGGAAGGCGTCGCTCCTCATTTCCGCCGGCGTCACTTTGGAAGCCTTCGCTGCCGCCTGGTTGCTTTCGCGCAGTGAAGGCTTCGACGCCAAACTCAATCGCCTACGCGATATCGTCTACCTCGTTTTTCCAGCCGCGCTCGGCGCAACCTTGATCGGCGCGACAGTCGGTAGCGCATCGCTGTTGATCTATGACTATGCCCAACCCTCGCAGCTCGCCGCCATCTGGCTGACTTGGTGGGGCGGCAATGCACAAGGCGTATTGCTCGTCGCGCCTTTGCTTTTCGCCTGGGCCGCGCGCCGGCATTTCGATGAAAAATTACTCGAAGCTTGCGGCGTCGCCGGCTTCGTTGCATTGGTCCTGCTGTTCGTATCGCTAATGCTCGAATCGATTCTCGGTCGTTCAGCGACACAGTTCCTGATTTCGTTTTGCTTCTTTCCGCTGGCGGTTTGGCCGGCGGTTCGCTTCCGTATGCGCGAAGTGGCAACGTTCAACTTTGTCGTGGCCGCGCTTTGCATCACGGGAACCGCGTTGGGTTGGGGCCCATTCGTCGACAAGACCGAGCCGCTGAATCTATTCGGACTGCATGGTTTGTTGTCTTCCGTTTCCCTGACAACACTGCTGTTGTGTGCGATCAGCACCGAAAGGCGCGACGCCTCGGGTCGTTTGCGCCATAGCGAAGAGCGCTTTCGCGATCTCACCGAGTTGTCGGTCGATTGGTATTGGGAGCAGGACGCGGATCTGCGCTTTATCGAACTCTCGCCCGGCTTTCGCGCCACTTCACCTTTCGATCAGGCCGAATACATCGGGCGTCAGCGTTGGGAAATGCCGTTTCTCTACCGCGACTCTGAAGACTGGGCGGAGCATCGCCGTCGTTGCGAAGCGCATCTGCCGTTTCGCGACTTCCTCTTAGTTCGCGAAGATCATCAAGGCGAGTTGCATTACAGCCTCACCAGCGGCGAGCCCAAGTTTGACGAGAAGGGCAAATTCAAAGGCTATCGCGGTATCGGTCGCGACATCACGGCGCAGAAGCGCGCGGAAGTGGCGCTCGCCGAATCCCGCGAACTCTTCGAACGGATCTTCGACGCGAGCCCGAATCCGATGATGTTCCGCCGATTGAATGACGGCGTGGTGACGGCTGTGAACGCCGCTTGGTGCCAGCTCTATGGGCATCGGCGCGAAGACGTGGAAGGCCGTCATGTCTTTGAGCTGGGCCTACTTGCCGATCCAACCGATCGGGAGCGCATTCGCGAGGCGCTGGCGCGCGATGGTGCGGTCCACGATATGGAACTACGCGCGCATGTACGCAACAACGAAGAGCGCGACATTCTTTATTCGGCTGAAGTGCTGGAGTTCCGCGGCGAACGCTGCGTCATCGTCAGCATTGTCGATATCACCGAACGCCGCCGGGCGGAAAAGCTTATTCACGAATCCAATGCGCGCTTGGAGCGCATGTTCCGCAGCAGCCCGCAGCCGGTAGCGATCTCCGGACTCGTCGATGGCCGGATTATCGACGTGAACGATGCTTGGTGCGCGACTTATGGTTATAGCCGCGAGGATCTCATCGGGCGCGATTTTCTCGCAATGGGCCTGTGGGCGGACGCTTCATCGCGCGCCGAAATGCGGGAGCACCTATTGAGCTACGGCTCGGTGCGTGAGTTCGAATGTCATTGGCGACGCAAATCCGGGGATGTCGCCGAAGTGCTGCTCTCCGGCGATGTCATCGAATTCGACGGCGAGCGTGTACTGCTTTCCAGCGCGATCGACGTGACGGAGCGGGTGCGAGGCCAGGCGCGACTGCGCGAATCGGAAATCCGGTTCTCGACAATCTTCTCCGCGAGCCCTGTGCCGATCATGATCAGCCGAATCACCGACGGCGGCTATGTCGAAGTGAACGAGGCGTGGACGCGCTTCTTTGGCTACACACGCAACGAAGTCGTTGGCCGCGCTTCCTGCGATCTTGACCTGTGGCCCGCGCCGTCCGAGTGGGACGATCTCGTCAACATGGTCAAGGCCGGCAAATCGGTGCGCGGACTGGAATGCCGTCTACGGAAGAAATCAGGCGAACTCGCCGAAGTGGCGATCTGGAGCGAACTCATTGAGCTGTCGCATGAGCCTTGCATCCTGACTTCAATCACCGATATCACCGAACGTAAATTCGCCGAGCGGCAATTGCGCGAATCGGAACGCCGCTTCCGCGATTTTGCCGAGGCTGCGGGCGAATACGTGTGGGAACTGGATATCGATGGACGCTTTACCTTCATCTCGCGGCGTGTCGAGCAGGTGCTCGGGTATTCGCCCGAAGCGCTTTATGGCCGTCGCCCCGTCGACCTGATGCCGGCGGGCGAACAAGAGCGGGTGCGCGATTGGTACGCCGAAGTGGTGAAAAAGCGCGAGCCTTTCCGCAACATGGAGCATCGCTCACTGAGCCGCACGGGCAGTCAAGTGTGGCAACTCGTGAGCGGTGTGCCTATCCTCGACAGCGAAGGTCGCCTGACCGGCTATCGGGGCACAGCGCTCGATATCACGGAACGCAAACAGGCCGAGGCGCGAATTGCGGAACTCGCGACTCGCGACCCGCTGACCGGTCTACCGAATCGCCTACTCTTGAACGACCGTCTTGCGCAAGGGATTAACAACGCGGCGCGTAATGATGAAATGCTCGCGCTGATGTTCCTCGATCTAGACCATTTCAAGAGCATCAACGATTCGCTCGGTCACGATGTGGGCGATGAATTGCTGAAGGAAGTAGCCAAACGCATCGGCGCCGTATTGCGTAAGGGCGATACCCTTGCGCGGCAAGGCGGGGATGAGTTCGTTGTCGTGCTCGACAGTCTCAAGTCGCCCAACGACGCCGGA
>DATEOW010000136.1:0-22532 GCA_035273665.1 Burkholderiales bacterium
CGTATACTTCCTGCGCCGTTATCGGCGTCTGCGGAAAGCGGGGGGCGCTATGAGTCCGCAAAAAAGACTACAAGCCGCGCGAGAGGCCACGCAGCAAGGCCGCTATGACGAGGCATTGCAGGAATTCATCTGGTTTCACGAGCACGCGTTGGAGCATCAGCCTTGGCTTTATGGGCTGCGACTTTCCTTTGCGCTCGGCTACTGGATTGAATTGGCCAATCTTTACCCGCCGGCGCGCGAAGCGCTCGAAGCCATGCGCGACCGCAAAACAACGGCATTGTTGCGGGGCGAGGGCAAGCGTCCCCTTTTTCACGACGTCGTGGCGATTAACCGAGTACTGGCGCGGCCCGACCTCACCCATGCGCTGATTGTCCGACTCGAGGCCGACTATCCCGATCTTGCGCATGAATGCGTGGCGCTGGCCTTGCCGGCAATCGTCGCGACGGGCGACTATGCACTGGCCTACCGCCATATTCCCGATCCTACTGCCGCGTTAAAAAAAGAAGGGGCGCAACTGAACGAGAGCATCGCCGCGCTGGAAGCGGAAGCTCCAACCCTCGCACCGCGCTTCGCGGCGTATGTGCAGATCTATTGCGAGAACGTTCGCATGCTCAGTGCCGTTCTGCATGGCGTAGGACAAGCCGAGGCCGCACGGGTGCTGGGGGAGAGTGCCATTGAGCTTGTCGATTCGCCGTCTGCGCGTGAAGCGGTGCGTTCGCTTTTGCACCGGGCATCGAAGGACAACGCCGAATAGCTGCGCCTGGGCTCGTCGACTTGAAATGCGGGATGAGCGCTCTACTGATCGGATCTCGGCGGCGTTTATCCGACGCATTGCGACATCCCTAATTCGGGCCAACCAAACAACTCATGCTGCGCGTTGCCGCGGTGCGCATTTCGGACAGGACACGCCGACTTTGTAGTGGATAGAACGTTGTTGCTCCGGCGAAACGACTTCCTGGCAGACATAGCATTGAGCGGTCTGCGTTTCCTGTAGCTCGCCGTCCACGGCGACGCGCTTATCGAAGACGAAACATTCACCTTCATAATGTGCGTCGCCGCATTCTTCGAAATATTTAAGAATGCCGCCGTCAAGTTGGTACACCTCCTTGAAACCATTGGCGAGCATAAAGGGCGCCGCCTTCTCGCAGCGAATACCACCGGTGCAAAAGGTGACAACGGTTTTGTCGCTCCACGCATCGGCCTTAGCCTTTAACTTCTCCGGGAACTGCGAAAACGCATCGATGCCGAGTTGCTCCGCACCGTTGAAGGTGCCCACATCGACTTCGAAGCGGTTGCGCGTGTCGAGCAGGACGACCTCGCGGCCCTCGTCAAGCCAGCGCTGAAGTTCTCGCGCCGTGATGCGCGGCGCGGCATGCTCCGCCGGTTTAATATCGGGCTGATTCATGGTGATGATTTCCCGTTTAATCTTGACGAGCATGCGGTTAAAGGGCTGATCGCTCGAATAGCTGCGCTTGACGGGCATATCGGTGAAGCGCGGATCCTCGAGTAGCGTGCCGAGAAAGCGTTCTAATTTTTCTTCTTCGCCGGCGAGGAAGAGATTGATGCCTTCGGGCGCAAGCAGAATGGTGCCCCGCAAATCGAGCTTGGCCGTGAGCCTCCGCAACTGCTCGCGCAGCGTAGGCAAGTCGTTCAGCGTGGCGAACTTGTAGGCGGCGACATTCAGAATTGGCTTAGGCACGATAGCGAGAACGGCTAGAAAGAACGGGTGGAAACAACGGCTTGCAAGTTGCCGATTATACGCCCGCCACGGCGCGTTAAAATCGCGACGTATCTGATCTGATTTGCCCTATGCCCGCACCTTCCTTCGTCCATCTCCGTCTGCATAGCGAGTTCTCCGTCGTGGACGGCGTCGTCCGCATCGACGATGCCGTCGCACAAGCGGCCGCGGAGGGTATGGGCGCCCTCGCACTCACCGACCTGTCGAATGTCTTCGGCATGGTCAAGTTCTATCAAGCGGCGCGTAGTGTGGGCGTCAAACCCATCATCGGTTGCGATTTGTGGCTTAGCAACGAGACGGAGCGGGATAAACCTCATCGGCTCTTGCTGTTGGTGAAATCGCGGACGGGTTATTCGCGCCTTTGCGATTTGCTCAGCCGTGCCTGGCTGGAGAACCAACATCGCGGCCGTGCGGAAGTGCAGAAGCGGTGGTTTGCCGACGGCGGAGCCGAAGGATTGATTGCCCTCTCAGGGGCAATGCACGGTGATGTCGGCGCCGCGCTGATGCAAGGCAATATGGGCGCGGCACGCAAGATGGCCGAAGAGTGGATGCGCTTGTTCCCGCAGCATTACTACATGGAAATCCAGCGCGCCGGGTTGCCGGGAACGGAACGATTTATCGATCAAGCGTTGCAGCTGGCTTCGCAACTTCAGTTGCCCGTCGTCGCTACGCACCCTGTGCAGTTTTTGCGCAGCGCCGATTTCAAAGCGCACGAAGCCCGCGTTTGTATCGCTGAGGGCTATGTGTTGGGAGACCAGCGCCGTCCCCGTCCCTACAACGAACAGATGTATTTCAAGTCGCAAGCGGAAATGGCGACTTTGTTCGCGGACCTCCCCGAAGCCTTGCAGAACGCTGTGGAGATCGCCAAACGCTGTAATCTTAGTCTGGAGTTGGGTAAGCCACGGCTGCCTAATTTCCCGGTGCCCGAAGGCATTACGCTGGGCGACTATCTGCTGCAGCAGGCCGAGCAAGGACTCGAACACCGGATGCTGAAACTTTATCCCGACGACGCCGAGCGCCGGGAGCAGATGCCGCGGTATCGCGCGCGCTTGGTATTCGAAACCAAGACGATTATCCAGATGGGGTTTCCCGGTTACTTCCTGATCGTCGCTGACTTCATCAACTGGGCGAAGAACAACGGCGTGCCCGTCGGACCCGGACGGGGTTCGGGAGCGGGTTCACTCGTTGCCTACGCGCTTGGTATTACCGATCTGGATCCGCTGAAATACGATTTGCTGTTCGAACGCTTTCTCAACCCCGAGCGCGTATCGATGCCCGACTTCGACATCGACTTCTGCCAGGATGGTCGCGACCGCGTTATCGATTACGTCAAGCAGAAGTACGGCGCCGAATCCGTTTCGCAAATCGCAACCTTTGGCACCATGGCGGCCAAAGCCGTTGTGCGCGATGTGGGCCGCGTACTGGAATGGGGATACAACCGCACTGACGAGTTGGCAAAATTGATTCCTTTCCAGCCCGGCAAACTCATCACCTTGCAGATGGCGCGCGAAATGGAACCGCGTCTGAAAGAACGCGAGGACAACGAAGAGGAGACACGAGAGCTGCTTGAGTTGGCCGAACAGCTCGAAGGTATGACTCGAAACGTCGGCATGCACGCCGGTGGTGTGTTGATTTCGCCGGGAAAAATCACCGACTTCTGCCCGGTCTATAGCGCGAGCGGCGGTAGCGAAGGCGTTATCTCGCAGCTCGACAAGGACGATGTTGAAGCCATCGGTCTCGTCAAATTCGATTTTCTCGGCTTGACGACGCTCACAATTCTCGATTGGGCGCTGCGTTACGTCAAACGCCTCGACCCGACTTCGACGCTTGCCTTGGAAAATCTACCGCTTGATGACGAAGCGTCGTATCGAATCTTCTCCACCGCCAACACCACGGCCGTATTCCAGTTTGAATCGCGCGGCATGCGCGACCTGCTCAAACGCGCCAAGCCGGATCGCTTCGAGGACATCATTGCGCTCGTGGCCTTGTATCGTCCGGGCCCCATGGATCTGATTCCGGATTTCATCGAACGCAAACACGACTCGCGCAAGATCCAATACCTTGAGCCACGTCTCGAACCGATCCTGGGTGAAACCTACGGCATCATGGTGTACCAGGAACAAGTGATGCAGATTGCCCAGGTCATCGGCGGTTACTCCTTAGGCGCCGCGGATCTATTACGCCGTGCGATGGGCAAGAAAAAAGCCGAGGAAATGGCGAAGCATCGAGCCATTTTCGCCGAAGGCGCGGCGAAGGACGGCATCAGCGCTCGCATGGCGAACGAATTATTCGATTTGATGGAAAAGTTCGCCGGCTATGGTTTTAACAAATCGCATGCTGCCGCCTATGCGCTCGTGGCTTATCACACCGCGTATCTGAAGGGGCATCACAACGCGGCTTTCATGGCGGCCAACTTGTCCGCGGTAATGGACGACACCGACAAGGTTCAGGTGTTCTACCGCGACGCGCTCGATAACAAGCTGACCGTGCTGCCTCCCGATGTGAACGCGAGCGACTATCGTTTCGTTCCGATCGACGACCGAACGATTCGATATGGGTTAGGTGCCATCAAAGGCAGCGGCGAATCGGCGATCGCGAGCATCGTGAAAGCGCGCGAAACGAGCGGACCGTTCAAGGATCTTTATGATTTCTGCGAGCGCGTCGACAAACGTCTCGTCAATCGCCGTGTGATAGAAGCCTTGGTTCGTGCCGGCGCTTTCGATAGCGTCAATCTCAATCGCGCCAGTTTGCTGGCCTCTGTAGGCCGGGCGATGGAGGCAGCCGAGCAGCGCGAACGTCATGCGCAGCAAGTCAGTCTCTTCGGCGGCGGGGAGAGTGGTGAGCCGGAGAAACATGCTCTGATCGAGCGCGACCCGTGGGACGACTTAAAGCGCCTCGCCGAGGAAAAAAGCGCGCTGGGCTATTATTTTTCCGGCCATCCTTTCACCACTTATCGTGGCGAACTCTGTGCGTTTGTACGGAACACCTTGGCCGATTTGAAAGAGCGTAACGAGCCTTCGATGCTTGCCGGGATGATTGTGAGCGTGCGAACCGCAATGACACGGCGGGGAAAAATGGCGATCGTTGTTCTGGACGACGGTACCGCGCAGATCGAGGCATCGGTTTATAACGAAATTTGGGAAGCGAATCGCGATCTCATCAAGGAAGACAGACCGATCATCGTGCAGGGAAAAGTGGCGCGCGACGATTTTTCCGGCGGGTTCAGGGTGATTGTCGATAAGCTCTACGATCTCGCTTCGGCGCGAGCAAAGTTCTCGCGAGCGTTGCGGCTATCGCTAAACGGCCTCGCCTCGAACGGAGGCGCGTCGACGGTACATCGGCTCAAACAACTGCTTGAACCCTATCGCAACGGACCGTGCCCGGTTGCAATCAGCTATATCAACGGAGGCGCGGTCGCGAATATCAGCCTCGGAACCGAATGGCGCATTCGCCCGGACGATAAGTTGGTGGAAGCGTTGGCCGAGTGGTTGAAGCCGGAAAACGTCAAATTCGAATACGCCTAATTTGTTAGGGCTGCCTCGGCAACGCTTGTACGCCAGGTGCGAGCGTTTCAACGCGCTTAAACAGTCGGCCGCCGCTCGAAGGAATCGAAGCCTCCTTCGATGTCATGAGTTTCGATACGGTCGACGATGGCTTGGCGCGGTCCCCGCTTCGCCCAGGCGAGCATCGCGTCCAGGGCGGCGGGCTCGCCATCGATCACTGCTTCGACCGTATGGTCGCGGCGGTTCCTGACCCAGCCTGTAATACCGAGCCGTTCGGCTTCAATGCGCATGGACTCGCGAAAACCCACGGCTTGAACGACACCATGTATCAGCAAATGAATCGCCATAGGTGTGTGGGGAAAATCGAGACAGGAAGATCAGGGCAAGAAGACGCTGCGCACGCTCTCGTTGCGCAGCGTCGCGATCGTGGCATAGGCGATGAAGACGACCGGCGTTCCGACCACCAGAAGACCGCTTAGCGCGGCAAGCCAGTTGACATGCTCCGCCTTCGAGCGGCGCTTCACATCGCGATAACGGTTGTAAATCGACATGCACATCATCACCACAAGCGCATAGCAGAAGAACTCCAGCACATGCAGCGCCCAAACCTTGCGTAAAAGGATGCCGACGCCGCCGGCCAGCCCTCCGACCCATACGGCCATCATCAAGTAGTCCAGGAGCGCATTGCGTTTTGCAGCATCCCGCTCCACGGCGGTTGCACGGCGTAGAGAAAGCATGACAATCGCGCCGCCGGTTAGCACCACCATGCTCGCGAGCGTATAAAACCAGCCGATCAGGCCCAGAGGAAGTTCCATGTTTAATCTTCTATAAGTTAGATGTTTATTTCACCCGCATACCGGGCTGTGCGCCGGAGTCGGGGCTCAGAATATAAAGGCCTGTATCTTTCGCTGCGGCATCCTCCGTTTCGAACGAGGCCGCCAGCACCATGCCTTCCGATAATCCAAATTTCATCTTGCGAGGCGCGAGATTCGCCACCATGACCGTGAGGCGGCCTTCAAGCTGTGCAGGATCGTAAGCGGATTTGATGCCCGCGAAAACCGTGCGGGTCGAATTACCGATATCCAAGGTGAGCTTCAGTAGCTTGGCGGCGCCTTCCACATGCTCCGCTTTCAGAATCCGGGCAATGCGTAAATCTATTTTTGCAAAGTCGTCGATGGAAATGCTATCGCCGTCGGTGCTCATTGGGGTGGCCGTAGCGTTTGTCACCTGAAGGTTCTCCTTGTTCGCCGCGGTAAGGGCTTCGATTTTTGCGGGATCAACGCGCGTCATCAAGTGTTGATAGGTGTGGATGCGATGGCCGGCCGGCAGCAATTGCTGCGCATCCGCCCATTGCAAGGGCGATACATCCAAAAACGCCTCGACATCCTTTGCAAGTTTAGGCAGCACGGGCTTCAGAAAAAGCGTCAACAACCGAAAGGCCTGAATCGCTTGCGTGCAGACGCTGTGGAGCCTTTCGTTTTGTCCGCCCGACTTGGCCAGCTCCCATGGCCTCTCCTGATCGACGAATTGGTTGACGCCGTCGGCCAGCCGCATGATTTCCCGTAACGCAGCGCCATATTCACGTCGATCGTATAGCGATGCCACCTCCTGCGACTGTTTTTGCAGGGCGTCGATTGCGGGCACTGTAGCAGCATGCGCCAACTTCCCGTCGAAAGTTTTCGTTAAAAAGCCGGCGCAACGGCTGGCGATGTTGATGTATTTACCCACGAGATCGCTGTTCACGCGGGCGCTGAAATCGTCGAGATTGAGATCGATATCCTCCATGGTCGATCCAAGCTTGGCCGCGTAGTAGTAGCGCAGCCATTCGGGATTCAAACCTTGGTCCAGGTAACTCTGCGCCGTGATGAAGGTGCCCCGGCTTTTGGACATCTTCTCGCCATTGACGGTGAGAAAGCCATGTGCGTACACATGCGTAGGCGTACGGTAACCCGAATGCTCGAGCATCGCCGGCCAGAACAGAGCGTGGAAATAAAGGATGTCCTTGCCGATGAAATGAACCATTTCTGTGTCGTGGCCTGGGCGCAAGAACTCATCGACGTTCAACTGGCGAGCGCGAGTGGTCGCATAGTTCTTGAAACTGCCGAAGTAACCTACGGGCGCGTCGAGCCAGACGTAGAAAAATTTCTGTTCCTGCGTTCCCGGAATCGGAAACCCGAAGTAGGGCGGATCGCGCGAGATATCCCAGTCCGATAATTTATTTTCCCCCTCCGCGCCCAACCACTCCTGCATTTTATTGGAGCCTTCCATTTGAAGGCGGCCGGGGGCACGGGTCCACTCGCGCAGGAAATCGATGCAACTCGGATCTGAAAGTTTGAAAAAATAATGTTCGGAGGCTTTGCGTATCGGCACCGCGCCCGACACCGTCGAGTAGGGGTTCTTCAGATCGGTGGGTGTGTAAGTCGAGCCGCAGACTTCACAGTTGTCGCCGTATTGGTCTTTGGCGGCGCACTTCGGGCATTCGCCCTTAATGTAGCGATCAGGCAAAAACATCTCTTTCACCGGATCGTAAAACTGTTCGACGGAGCGTCTTGAGATCAATCCGCGCGCATCGAGTTGCGCGTAGATGTCTTCGCAGTACGCGCGGTTTTCCGGGCTATGAGTGCTGTAGTAGTGGTCGAAGCCGACATAGAAGCCGCCAAACTCGCCTTTGCGTAGCGTCTCTACGCCGCCAAAAAAATCGCGCGCGTGTTCATGGTAAACGCGAGCGATCAGTTCTTCCGGTGTAATGCCTTCGGCGCCGGCGCGAAGCATAATGGGTGTGCCGTGCGTGTCGTCTGCGCCGACGTAATGCACTTCATGACCCTGCATTTTTTGGAACCGCACCCAAATATCGGTCTGTATGTACTCGACGAGGTGCCCTAAGTGAATAGCGCCGTTGGCGTAAGGGAGGGCGGAGGTGACCAGAATGCGGCGTGGCATTGGAAGACCGGGGGGGATCGCTATAGGTCAGGAAGCGGCGATTCTAGCTTGCTACCGGTGTCTTTCCAATTTTCCCGGCGGCATTGTCGACTGTCTGTACAGCAGTTGGCGCCCTTTTGTTTGAAAAATGGTCTACCAGCACCACAAAACAGATAGCGGCTACCGGGATGATTGGGTCCGCGTAACGGGGGATGAAATGCGTCAGGGAGGCGTAAAAACCCACCGCGCCGATCGAAGGTAGTGTGTACCAGACCAATGCGCGATTGCGCCGTTGCCAGCCGAACACGAAGACAAAAACACAGAGAATGACGATGGCGTACGGCGCGCCGCGCCACAAGAAAGGCAAGCACAGGGCAGCGTGGCGCCACGGGTGAGCGAGAATAATGGCAAAGGCTTGTTGCCGCGCCTCTGCATCGGCGCGGTCCTTGTGGCGATCCAATAACGCTCGATAGGTGGCGTTTGCTCGGCCAAAGAAGCTGACAAAAGCGCCGGGATCGGACGCTGCCGATGCATCTCTGGGCGTTTCGTCCACACGTCGGTTGAGTCGTTCCAGCCGGCCGCCTTTCGCCTCATCCTTTTTTGAATATCCGGCCATCAGGCCGATCGCTTGTTTCAATCCGACCGGCGCATAGACGTAGAACGTTCCGCGATATTCCTCTGCGGTCATCAGATCCTTGAAAGCGCGAGTGAGTAAAACTTTTCCGCCACGCCCAGCGATACTAAATGATTCGAGTTGCACATAGTTCCGCCCCATCCATGGCAGCACAACGATCGCGATGCCTGCTGCCATAAGACCGGCGTGTGCAGCTGAGATGCCTCGTGAGGTACCCCTGCCCCGGAGCAATGCGACACTTAAAACCACCAAAACAAGAACGGCCGAGATGTAGAGGAAGGCGGCTTTGGTGAGGCATAGCGCGCCGAAGCACAAACCTGCCGATAGATATAGGCGCTTCCTGCCGGTGCTGACCGCACGTAGTAATAAAAAGGAGGAGCAAGTCAGTAATGCCGCTGCGGCTATTTCGGACAACAAAGTGTCATAGCCGCCGCCGAGTCCAATTTGGCTGAACCAGACGGCGCAGCAGGCAGTGGTCCAAGAGCCTGTCAAATGAATCGTTGTCACGACCGTCATGACGACTAACACCGCGCCCCAGAGAAGATTTGAATATTTAAGCAGTCGGGCATTTTTGCCCTGCTGGAGTTCGGCGATGGACTGCTCGCCCAGCCACGGACGAAGGACGCTTATGTACCCCGCTAAAACAATGATCGGTAACGGCTCGCGCTCCAGACTCGGCTCGCGCTCCGGAGTCGGCTCGCGCTTTTGACCATCGTCTAGAGAGATCACGCCGTAGTGGCTCAGATTGTAGGCGGCAGTCAGATTTTCCAGGGCATCACGCCGAATGTGGGATTCCGACGGTACCAATATCCAGGCCGCAAGAAGCGCGGCAAGCGTAAGCGAGATAAACAGCTTTTCCCTCAGACTCAGGGCGTGTACAGAGAGGACTGTCGCCGTAATGGCCATATAGCGAAGCCGAAGGATTCGGCTGCTTGCGCAGGAAAGCGCCGATTCTATCCGTCCGACGCCCTCTTTCCCAATCTCGGGGAGGCAATTTGATAGACTAGCGCTCGACTTCAAACCTTTCCGCCTGCGCATGCCGGTCGCGCGCAGGCCGCTTTCCGGAGTGAGAACATGGCTATTAGCGAAGCGCAAGTTCAAGGCGCGCTCAAGGATTTGATCGATCCCAACACAGGCAAAGATTACGTCAGCACGAAAGCGCTGCGCGGAATGAAACTCGAAGGCGACGATATTTCGGTCGCCATCGAACTCGGTTATCCGGCAAGGACACAGTTCGAACTTGTCAAAGCGGAGATCAGCGAGCGCCTGCGCGAGTTACCGGGTGTCGGCAAAGTTGAGGTTCAAGTGACGAGCAAAGTCGTTGCGCACGCGGTTCAGCGTGGCGTCAAGCTGATCCCGGGCGTGAAGAACATCATTGCCGTGGCGTCGGGCAAAGGTGGGGTGGGCAAGTCCACGACTGCAGTCAATTTGGCGCTCGCCTTGTCCGCAGAAGGTGCGCGCGTCGGGATACTGGATGCCGATATTTATGGCCCCTCGCAGCCCATGATGCTCGGCGCGAGTGGTAAACCGGAATCGCCGGACGGCAAGACCATTGAGCCGATGCGCGCCCATGGCCTGCAGGCCAGTTCCATCGGTTTTCTTATCGACATCGAAACGCCCATGGTCTGGCGCGGCCCGATGGTGACTTCCGCACTTGAGCAACTGTTGCGCGACACTCGCTGGGACGATCTTGATTATCTCGTCGTGGATCTGCCGCCGGGCACGGGTGATATCCAACTCACCTTGGCGCAGAAGGTGCCGGTCACCGGGGCGGTGATCGTGACGACACCGCAGGACATCGCATTGCTCGATGCGCGCAAAGGTCTCAAGATGTTCGAAAAAGTCGGCATCCCGATATTGGGCATTGTAGAAAATATGTCGATCCATATCTGCTCCAATTGCGGTCATGAGGATTTCATCTTCGGGATGGGGGGCGGCGTATCGATGTCCGATGACTATGACGTCGAACTCCTGGGCGCCTTGCCTCTGGACCGCCGGATTCGTGAGCAGACCGACGCGGGCAATCCAACCGTCGTAGCCGATCCGGATGGAAAAGTTGCGGAGATCTATCGGCGGATTGCGCGCCGCGTGGCCGTCAAGATTGCCGAACAGGCCAAGGATATGAGCGCAAAGTTTCCCAACATCGTCGTGCAAAACACATGAGCATCAAATCGGATAAATGGATTCGGCGTATGGCGGCCGAACACAAAATGATCGAGCCTTTCGAACCTGGTCAGGTAAGAGAAGCTGAAGGACGGAAAATCGTTTCCTACGGCACCTCGAGCTATGGTTACGACATCCGGTGTTCGGATGAATTCAAGATTTTCACCAACATCAATTCGACCATTGTCGATCCGAAGAATTTCGACGAGAAATCCTTCGTCGATTATCGGGGTGACGTCTGCATCATCCCGCCGAATTCATTTGCGCTCGCGCGAACGGTCGAGTACTTCCGTATCCCGCGAAATGTACTTACGATCTGTCTGGGCAAATCCACTTATGCGCGTTGCGGGATTATCGTCAACGTCACCCCCTTCGAGCCGGAGTGGGAAGGCTTTGTTACGCTCGAATTTTCCAATACGACGCCTCTGCCCGCCAAAATCTACGCGGGCGAAGGCTGTGCACAGGTTTTGTTCTTCGAGTCCGACGAGGTTTGCGAAACCTCGTACAAGGATCGCGGCGGGAAGTACCAGGGACAACGCGGCGTCACCGTGCCGCGCGTATAACGCGGCTAGCTATACGCAGCGTCACGCCGAATTCGAGGTCTCAAAAGAAGTTGGTGTAGCAAGATAGCAATACACATCGCTATTACGGGCGCATTGGATTGCGCGTAACTCGGTCTGCCGAACCAACTGGCCATGACGGCGAGAATTGAAATGACGAATAGAGCGCGACGAAGGAGATTAGGCGTCGGGCTCGATCATTTGGCTTCAGCCACTTTGCGTTTCCTCCAGCGGTGCAGCAGCAGGACGAAGCAGATCGCAGCGATCGGCGCGTTTGGCTCCGCATAGCGCGGAATGAAGTGGCTTAATACTGCATAGAAGCCGATCAAACCGAGTGTCGGTAAGACGTAGGCCGCCAATGGAACATCTCGTCGCCGCCAAGCGTAGAACAGCATGAATAAGAAGAAAGGAAACATGAAAGGGGCGCCCCGCCACATAAACGGGAGCGTCATCGCCGCATGGTCGCGCGGGTTCGCCTTGATCATCGCCATCGCTTCTTTCTGCAGTTGTGCGTCGGCTGCGGCCAAAGGATTGTGATGGCCTTCGGCCTCGAATTTTGCGAGCAGTGGCGCACGCATCGCTTTGGCTCGCCAGTAGTAACTGACGGTGTCGTCCACACGACCTTCCGCGGCGGCTTTTTCGTCGGATAAATTGGCGCCTCGCTTCAGGCGTTCGAGACTGCCTCCAGCGCGCAGGTCCTTGGGGCGATGTCCGGTCAACCAGCCCATTGGGGCTTGCAGCACGCGTGGCGCGTAAGCATAAAAAGCGCCGATGTATTCGTCCCGCGTCATGCCGTTTTTCACCGCGCGAGTCATCAATACGAGGCCGCCTCGATCTGCCAGATTCGGTGAACCGAATTGCATTTGATTGCGAAGCATCCATGGCGCAACGATCAATACGGTCCCGACCACGACAAGTATCGCCGAGGTCATGGCAACGCCGCGTTGCCTGCGATCGTCCGCTCGAATAAGTGCATATGCGACGTAGATCACCAGCAATGCGATCGCTACGTAAAGGAACGAAGCCTTCGTCAGGATCAACAGCCCGAAGGACAAACCCGCCGCGAGGAAATGTATTGCGCGTCGCGTCTTGACGGCAAGAAAACAAAGAAAGGAAGCCAGCGCGATGAGCGCCGCTCCCGACACTTCGCTGTAGAGTGTGTCGTAATGGGCCACCAAAGGTAAATGTCCCAACAAAACTGCGAGCGCGGCCATCCAGTTAGGCATGCCGAGTTGGCGTGTCGTAAGGACCATTACCCAAATAAGCAATGCGCCCCACAAGACATTCGAATACTTCAAAAGTTTTGCATTGCCTCCGCGAAGCAGTTCGGTGAATCGCGTATCGTCGAACAGCGGATCAAGCGCGAGCAGATAGCCGGAGAGCACGAGCACCGGCACCGGCTCGCGATAACGGCTCGGGCGCAAGGCTGACGAGGCGCGATCGGTGTCCAGGGACATGATCCCGTAATGGCGAAGGTTATAAGCCATGGCGAGATTCTGTTCGGCATCCTTTTCGATCAAAGTGCCGCTGGGCTTGAGGAACCAGATCCCCAACACAATCAAGCTGACGGCCACGATGAAGCCACGTTCCAAGAGCCTTCGGTTCATGCTTTTCCCGGAATTGTTTCCATGGGTTGGCCAGGGCGCATTGCGGCTGCCCAGACATAAAACACCACATCGCCGCTGACGGTGACAATACGGCCGAGCACGATGGCGGTGATGAGGTCGGATTGGCTCACCATGCTATGGAGCAACGCGTAAAGCACGACTTCCCGAACCCCAACGCCGGCCGGCGCGCCTGGGGTGAGTAAACCCGCTAGCCAAGCAAGCAGGTAGGCACCGCAAACAACCAGCGACCTTTCGCCCCACCAATCGCCAGTGACCAAACCGAGGACGACGACAAACGAAAAACCGGCGATGAGGAGGAACCCCGAGTGCCAGGACCAGGCAAGCGCGAGCGCCTTGCCGAATATGCGAGGAATCAACAGAAGCGCCATACCGACCGCAAGCAGATACAGGGAAAGCGCCGCCCACGCCGATACCTCGGTCCACAGACTCGGCAAAGTGAGTGCAGCGAGTAAGGCGCCGGCCGAGGACAGCGATGCAAGCTCCCAGAACACCGATTTTAGTAAAGGCCAAGGGGGCAAACCTGCAGCGGCGCCCAGGGCTTGCCGCCCGGCAAACTGAAAAACATTCGAGGGAACATATTTCGCGAGTTGCGAGGTGCCGTACACCGATACGGCCCAGCGAAAGTTAACAGGCAGCTTGAGGAAGTCGAGCACATGGCGCCAAGCGATTGCCATCGCAATGCTGGCAAATCCGTATACGAGCGCGAGAGAGATGATAGCCACCCACATTGCGTTGGAATACGCGGCGAGATGGATTTGTTCGGCGTATTCGATAAGTTTGAAAACAACGAAGCCAAGACCCAAAACGCCCAGCCCGCTGCCAACCCAGGTGAGCGCCTTCTTCACTCCCCAGGGGGCCTTTGCGTGTCATGTCGAACGCTGTAGCGGATATCTTCGAGTAGCTTGCGATTCGCTGCGAGGAGATCCGCAACGAAAGCGATAAGGATCGTTTGAAAGCCAATGACCAGCAGAACGGCGGCAAGAATCACGGATTGCACATGGCCGTTACCTTGACCGATGATGTAGTAATACAGAAAACGCAAACCTAAAAGGAACCCCGCGCCGAAGAGCAGGAGGCCGAGCTGGCCGAAAAAGCGAAACGGACGGTAAATGACAAAAATGCGCACGATCGTGGCAATCGAGCGCTGAACATAGGACGGAATGCTTTTGACAAGCCGGGACGGCCGTAGATCGCCATTTACACGGATTGGTACCGATGTGATGGCCATATTCCGCTGGCCGGCCTGAATGATCGTTTCCAACGTGTAGGTGTATTCGCTGAAGACAACCATCTGTGCCGCAGCGTTCCGGGAAATGGCGCGGAAGCCGCTCGGGGCATCCGGGATGTCGGTCCGGCTCGCGGTACGCACCACCCAAGAGCCGAGTCGCTGCAGGAGTTTCTTGAGGGGCGAAAAATGTTCGATGGTTTCAATCGGCCGCGCACCGACGACGATATCGGCGCGGCCCTCGACGATAGGTGTCGTCAGCGCAGGGATATCGCCGGCGTTGTATTGATTATCGGCATCGGTGTTGACGATGACGTCCGCACCGAGCCGTAGGCAGGCTTCAATGCCGCTCATGAATGCATGAGCGAGACCACGATTGCGGGTATGCCGGATCACATGATCGACGCCGTTTGCTTTGGCGACGCGCACCGTGTCATCGTGACAACCGTCGTCGATAATCAACCATTCCACCCGCTCAAAACCGGCGACTTGCCTCGGCAATTCCGCCAGAGCGATTGCAAGGGTTTCGGCCTCGTTGAAACAGGGAATTTGAATAATGAGTTTCATTGTCCTGCCCTGTGCGACGCTCGTGCGTCTTGTATGTCACCGGGTCCTCCACTCTGCGCCCGGCGCTGCGGTCAGCATCATAACCGAGCCCCGGGGATCGAGTGCAGGCTTCATTTTGCCGCTTGCCCTTCGTCGGCGCGGGCGCAATAATCCGGCCCTAACTTCGGCAAGGCGCCTTGGCGCTAAGTTGAACCGGACGCAGGCGGATGCGCGACGCATCCGCCTTTTTCCTTTTGGGCCGGCCCCTCTGGAGGTTGCATGCGATTTCGTTTTCCCATCGTCATTATCGACGAAGACTTTCGTTCCGAGAACGCCAGCGGCTTGGGCATTCGCGCTTTGGCCAAGGCGATCGAGGATGAGGGGATGGAAGTCCTGGGAGTAACGAGCTATGGCGATATGTCGAGCTTCGCTCAGCAACAAAGCAGGGCAAGCGCGTTCATCCTGGCCATCGACGATGAGGAATTCGGCGCGGGCTCGGACGAGGAAACCGATGTCGCACTGAAATTCCTGCGGAAATTCGTTGAGGAAATCCGGTTCAAGAACGCGGATATTCCGATCTACCTGTACGGCGAGACGCGTACCTCGCGCCATATTCCCAACGATGTCCTGCGCGAACTGCATGGCTTCATCCACACGTTCGAAGACACGCCTGAATTCGTTGCGCGCCACATCATCCGCGAAGCGAAGTCGTACATTGATTCGCTCCCCCCGCCTTTTTTCCGCGCGTTGGTGCATTACGCCCAAGACGGTTCTTACTCATGGCACTGCCCCGGGCATTCAGGCGGCGTCGCATTCCTCAAAAGCCCCATCGGCCATATGTTTCACCAGTTCTTCGGCGAGAATATGTTGCGCGCGGATGTGTGCAACGCTGTGGAGGAATTAGGGCAGTTGCTGGATCACACCGGCCCGGTTGCCGCCTCTGAGCGCAACGCCGCGCGAATATTCAACGCCGATCACTGCTTCTTTGTCACCAACGGTACTTCGACTTCCAACAAAATGGTGTGGCATTACAGCGTGGCGCCCGGTGACATCGTGGTGGTCGATCGCAACTGCCACAAATCGATCTTGCACGCGATCACGATGTGCGGCGCGATTCCGGTGTTCCTCACCCCCAAGCGTAACCACTACGGCATCATCGGGCCAATTCCGGCGGAGGAATTTCATCCCGACAATATCCGCAAGAAAATAGAGGCGAACCCCTTTGCACGGGAAGCCCTGGACAAGAAGCCTCGTATTTTGACCATCACGCAATCCACCTATGACGGGGTGATGTACAACGTGGAGATGATCAAAGACATCCTCGGCAATTACATCGATACGCTGCATTTCGACGAGGCGTGGCTGCCGCATGCGGCCTTCCACAATTTCTATGGCACGATGCATGCGATCGGCGGTGATCGGCCACGGCCCCAGGAGCCGTTGGTATTCGCGACGCAATCGGTTCATAAGCTGCTCGCCGGCCTGTCACAGGCTTCGCAAATTCTGGTGCAAGAATCGCAGACCCGAAAACTGAACCAGCATTTGTTCAATGAAGCCTATCTGATGCATACCTCCACATCGCCGCAATATTCCATCATCGCATCTTGTGATGTTGCCGCGGCAATGATGGAAGCGCCCGGAGGCACGGCGCTCGTTGAAGAGTCGCTGCTCGAAGCTATCGAGTTCCGTCGCGCCATGCGCAAGGTGGACGTGGAGTTCGGTAAGGACTGGTGGTTTAAAGTCTGGGGGCCGGACAAGCTGTCGACGGAGGGCATCGGTACCCGCGAAGACTGGATGCTCAAGGCAAACGAGAAGTGGCATGGCTTTGGCAATCTTGCACCTGGCTTCAACATGCTTGACCCGATCAAAGCGACCGTCATCACGCCGGGGCTCGATGTGTCGGGCAAGTTTGCCAAGTCGGGCATCCCGGCTTCCATCGTGACGAAGTATCTGGCCGAACACGGCGTCATTGTGGAAAAGGCCGGGCTCTACTCCTTCTTCATCATGTTCACGATCGGTATCACCAAGGGCCGCTGGAACACGCTGGTGACCGCCTTGCAGCAATTCAAGGACGACTACGACAAGAATCAACCGATGTGGCGCGTCATTCCGGAGTTTGTGGCTAAAAATCCCCGCTACGAACGTGTCGGTTTGCGCGACCTATGCGATCAGATCCACGGCATGTACAAAGCCAATGATGTTGCACGGCTGACAACGGAAATGTATTTATCCGATATGCAGCCGGCCTTGAAGCCTTCCGACGCTTTCGCGCGTATCGCGCATCGGGAGGTCGATCGCGTCGAAATCGACAAGCTGGAAGGCCGCGTGACCTGCGTGCTGTTGACGCCTTATCCGCCCGGAATTCCGCTATTGATTCCCGGCGAGCGTTTCAATAAAACCATCGTCGGTTATTTGCAGTTCGCGCGGGATTTCAACGAGAAATTCCCCGGCTTCGAAACGGATATCCACGGGCTCGTGGAAGAGGATATCGGCGGAAGGATTCGCTACTACGTAGATTGCGTCCGTAGTGCCGATTAACGCTCGTAATTGACGAACTCGAAAGGGTGGTCGCCGCCGCCGGTGCCTTGCTCACGGAAAGTCACTTTCCATTCATCCCAATCGACGTGAGGGAAGTAGGCGTCGCCTTCGACTTCGGCTTGGACCCAAGTCATGTAAATGCGGTCCGCGATCGGTAGCGTTTCCTCAAAGATCTGGCCGCCGCCGATGACGACAATCTCGTCCGCATCGCCGGCGATTTCCAGTCCTTCTCTCACCGAGTTCGCGACTCTGCAACCCGGCGCATGGAAATCGGCCTGGCGTGTGATCACGATATTGTCGCGGTCGGGCAGGATCTTGCCCAACTGGTCGATGATCGAATCGTAAGTTTTGCGGCCCATCAACACGGGCTTACCCAAGGTAAGTTGTTTGAAGCGTTTCAGGTCGGCGGGCAGATGCCAGGGCAGTCTGTTATTGCGGCCGATGACGCCGTTTTGTGCGACGGCGACGAGCAAGGATATATGTGGCATGTCGGGTGAGAGAGACGTAGAGCGCGATGATTTACAACCAAAGCAATCGATGCGCCGGGAGGGCCGAGTTATGATGCGTGGTTCATTATAGCCGCGCAGGCGCTTCAAACGCCGAGCCATAAGTACGATTGAGGCTGACGAACTTCTATTATCCCAAGTCGGTGCTGAAGCTACTGCTCATCGGCTTCGTGGTGGTGTCCCTGCCTTTGGTCATCGCGCTGATCAACGCGACGATATCCGTCCAACGGTTGGCTAACCAGAGCGAGCTCGCCGTCGACCATGCGGTGCAGGCGGCGCGCGCCCCGCGTCTGCTGATGGAGCAGACGCTATCCATGGAGCGGGTGGTGCGTCAGTACATGATCGTGAACGCACCTGATCAGCTGGAAGACTATGACCTCTTGCGCAAAGCGTTCGCGCGGGCGATTGCGGATCTAGGCGCGCTTCCTCTCGAACCGCCGCAACGCGAGCAACTGCAACGTGTAAGTGCCGAGGAGGCGCGGCTATACGAACAGTTGAAGCAACCGCGGACGCCGACCGAATCGCGCTCCCTGGTGGACGGTTATGTCGCGCTTTCTGCGCTCACACGCAACATGGTTAACGAGAGCAATCAAATCATCGAAAACGAGATTGAGGCGATGCGTGTTTCCGCCGAGGCGTCGCAGAAATCGCTCATGTTGCAGTTAGTCGCGGCGTTTCCGCTCGGCCTGATTACCGCCGCCATATTTGCCTTTCTCATTGCACGGCCTATCGCGCAATTGGAACGGGGTATCCGGCAGTTGGGTAACAACGAATTGGATCAGCGCATCGAGTTACATGGTCCGGCGGATCTCGAATATCTGGGCGAACGTCTCGAGTGGCTTCGTCACCGCCTCATTGAAATTGAAGAGCAAAAAGCGATGTTTCTCCGCCATATTTCCCATGAATTGAAAACACCGTTGACCGTACTCCGGGAAGGCGCGGAACTGCTGGCCGATGGCAGTACGGGGACGGTCACGCCGCAGCAAAAGGATGTGATCGAGCTGATGCAAACGAACAGCGCGCTGCTCCAGCAGATGATCGAAGATTTGCTCAACTATCAACGGGCGCTCGCCAGCATGGCTCGGTTGGATATCAGCGATGTAGATCTGACACAAGTGGCCGCGAGCGTCATCGACGCACATCGCTTGTCGGCTTCTCGGCGAGGGATTGCCCTGCAATTGCAGGCACGCACTGCGCCGCTGCAGGCGGATGCGGACAAGTTACGCGTGGTAGTCGATAATCTTATTTCGAATGCCATCAAGTTTTCGCCCGATCATGGCAAAGTATGGATCGGCGTGGCGCCCATCGGTACCGAGGTCCAGTTGGATGTCGTGGACGAGGGGCCGGGGGTGCCCCAGGCCGATCGCAACAAAGTTTTTGAGTGGTTTTTCCAGGGCGAACGCGTTCAGGCCGGTCGCGTCAAAGGGAGCGGACTCGGTTTGGCGATTGCGCGCGAGCTTGTATTGGCTCATAAGGGCCGGATCGACATTCTCGACGCGCAGGGGGCGGGCGCGCATTTTCGCGTGCTGCTGCCTAAAGAAAGAAAGGGATAGAGAGGGCTCGATTCTGTATCGGGCTATCTGATAAACGATGCTTTTTGATACAGGAAATGTGATCGGCATTTTTCGGCGTGCGCGTCTTCGTGTTTTCATCTCGACCGGAGCCTTGTGTTTGGCGGTATCCGCGTGCCACTTGCTGCCGACTCAAGCGCCGGAGAAGACGCCTGTCTATGTCGAAGAACCTGCGAGCGATGAACCTCGCGTGATTGCGGAGGTCCTTAGTTACGCGCAACGCATTGCTCAGATGAGTCCGGAAGATCAGAAGCGAGACTTGAACAACTGGACACAGTCCATGACACGCGAGAAGGGTGAAAAAGCGCTGCAGGCGCGCTTGCGTGTCGCGCTATTGTTATCGCAACCCGGGTCGGCTGTACAGGATGACGCCCGGGCGCAAAATGTGCTGGAAGCTTACGCGAACGTCCCTGCCAGTGCGGGAACGCTGCGGCAATTCGCCGCTTTTTTGTATGACCAAGTCGCCGAGCGTGTACGCACGCGTCAGCGGGCCGAGCAACTAAAAGAACAGGTAGACGCCTTGCGCGCCGTCGAACGTTCCATTATCGAACGCGGTCAGAAACCGCAACCGAGGAAGCCATGAATCCGAAAACCGTACTTGTCGTCGATGACGATCCCGACATACTCAAACTCCTTTCGCTGCGGCTTACGACGGCCGGGTATGCAACACAAGCCGCCTCCAGTGGTGAGCAAGCGCTGGGCGCAATTGCGATCTCCAGACCGGACGTGGTCATAACGGATTTGAAAATGGGCGGAATGGACGGTTTGGCGCTGTTTGAAGCGATTCAAAGGCAAATGCCGACGCTGCCCGTCATCATCCTCACCGCCTATGGAACGATCCCCGAGGCCGTGGAAGCGACCAAGCGCGGCGTCTTCGGCTTCCTGCCCAAGCCTTTCGACGGCAAGATGTTGCTCGATCAAGTCGCACAGGCGGTGCGTACTTCTGCGGTAGGCAACGGCGCCGGCGAGAAGTGGCGTTCTGAGCTCGTCACGGCGAGTCCACAAATGGACGCCTTGTTGCATCAAGCGAAACTGATTGCGCAATCCGATGCGAGCGTTCTCATCAACGGTGCGAGCGGTACGGGTAAGGAACTGGTAGCTCGTGCCATCCATCGCGCCAGCAAGCGGAGCGAGGCACCCTTTGTCGCGGTCAATTGCGCCGCCATCCCCGAAAATTTGCTGGAATCCGAATTGTTCGGACATCGAAAGGGGGCGTTCACCGGTGCCGTCTATGACCACAAGGGGCTTTTCCAATCCGCTGAAGGCGGCACGATCTTCCTCGATGAGATCGGCGACATGCCGCTCAACTTGCAAGCCAAGTTGTTGCGTGCCTTACAGGAGCGAGAGGTACGGCCGGTCGGTTCGGCTCAAGCGGTGCCTATCGACGTGCGCATCGTCTCCGCGACGCATCGCGATTTGGAAGCGAGTGTCAAGGAAGGGCAGTTTCGCGAAGATTTGTATTACCGACTGAATGTTGTTTCGCTCACGATTGAGCCCTTGTCGGCGCGCCGCGAAGATATCGTCCCGCTCGCAAAGCATTTTCTTTCCACCGTGTCACAGCGTTACAACAAAGACGTGAAGACCTTTGCGCCGGACGCGATGGAAGCGCTCATTTCAGCGCCCTGGCCGGGCAATGTGCGTCAGTTGCAGAACGTGATCGAACAGGCGGTCGCATTGGCAACCTCGCCGATTATTCCTGCCGCGCTCATTCAAAGCGCACTGCGCAGCGAACCGAGCGGCATGACGCCGCTAGATGAAGCAAAACGCGCCTTCGAACGTGACTATCTGATCCGCATTTTGCGTATCACCAGCGGTAATGTGACCCAGGCGGCGCGGCTGGCGCGTCGCAATCGAACCGAGTTCTACAAACTGTTGGACCGCCATCAGTTGCAGCCCGGGATGTTCAAAATACCGAAGCCCGCGCCGGTAGCGGCGGCTCGCGCCCATTGATGCGTCTTGCGGCAATCATCGCCGCCTCGCTACTGGTGGCTTGCGCAAGTCCGTCTGAACCGGCACGGCCCGGTGCGAGCAAGCCTGCGACGGTGACGCAGAAGATCAATCTTTCCGGATACCCGCCGGAATTCCGTACAGGATTTACCGAGGGGTGCAGCGTCGCCCGCGGTGAATCGAAGGCCGCGCGCCCCAAGGGCGAAAGTCAATTCTCTGCCGGCTGGGCGGACGGATATGACTACTGCAAACGTAAATAAGCGATCAAGGCATACACCTTGCATGGTTGAAGCTTGTTTCGACCCTTCGGGGCCGGGACCTTCCTCCGAGAGCTCTTTTCTCCCCGAGCAATATTAGAGCTCTCCGCTTTAAAGCCCGCTTCCCTCCCCTGCGGGCTTTTTTTTGCCCGCTTCCAGCGCTCCCTTTTTTCCGGCTGCGGCAAAAATTACCTACCCTAAACTGCTATGGGCGCTCGAATGGCCGCATAGGGGTCGTAATTTTCGAGTTGGAAGTCCCCGTACTCGAAGGCAAATAAATCGCGCACGTCGGGATTCAGCCGCATCCGGGGGGCAGAGCGCGGAGTGCGGCTCAGTTGTTCGCGGGCTTGGTCGACATGGTTTAAGTACAAATGCGCGTCGCCGAAGCTATGGACAAAATCGCCCGGCTTCAGATTGCTCACCTGCGCCACCATCAATGTGAGCAGGGCATAAGAGGCGATATTGAAAGGCACGCCGAGAAAGATATCGGCGCTCCGTTGATAAAGCTGGCAGGAAAGCTCTCCATTTGCGACGTAGAACTGAAATAGCGCGTGGCAGGGCGGTAGGGCCATGCGATCCACTTCAGCGGGATTCCAAGCGCTGACGATATGCCGCCGAGAATCGGGCTTGTCTCGTAGCGATTGAAGGACCGCCGTGATCTGATCGATTTCACCGCCGCCTGGTTTGGGCCAGTGGCGCCATTGGTGCCCATATACCGGGCCGAGCTCGCCATCCGCGTCGGCCCATTCGTCCCAGATCGTGACGCCATGTTCCTGCAACCACCGCACGTTGGTCTC
>DATEOW010000137.1:0-2624 GCA_035273665.1 Burkholderiales bacterium
TTTGATCATCTGTAAGGACGTTTTGCAGCACACACCCAACTGCGTCGCATCCGCCTACCTCGATGTCTTCTGCGAAATTTCAAAGACCTCTCTCATCACGAATGACGCCTTCCCGCAGGACCGATTGAATAACGACATCAAAGCGGGTGACTGGCGCCCAATCGACATCCGACAAACACCCTTTCGACGAAGTTCAGTTGTGCTTTTTGAGTACGCCAATTTCGAGGGCGATCAGTATTGGATCAAACACGTCCACTTACTGCACGGTTCTTTTTAGAACCCCGCTTACTTTGCTTACAGTTTCTGTCCCGCATGCTTTTGCTCGCCGACGCAACTTACAGTTTCTTAGCTGTACTGCGGCCCGGTTTTGAGACACCCGGCTGGCCCTATTCAGGCGGCCAACTTTAGATTGGCCATTGCATTCTGATCAAGCCGGCATTGGTCGGCCCGCACTTGGGCTGGGGTACGATAGCCGTGCCGGGCGACGAGCCAAGTTTCGTTGTAGTGCCTGGCGAACTTGATGAGCGCGGCTCGCAGTTCTTCGATGGTATCGAAGGTCCTCACCCACAGCAGGTTCTCCTTCAAGATCCCATGGGGAGGTGGATAGCGACCGGCACTTTGGCAGAGTGAGGTTGCTACACCCACTCTGGAGGCGACCATGCAAACCGTAGCTGACCGACCCGAAGCACCGACTGCTATCCGTACTGATCTTGGCGCTATTTTTGTCTCGTTGGAACTCAGTCGATCGACATGGCTGATCACTTCGCTGTGGCCAGGCGGCGGAGAGAAGATGTCGAAGCAAGTGGTGCGTGGTGGCGATGTGGCCGAACTACTGGAGCGCTTTGCGCGACTTCGCGAGAAAGCGCGGGCGAGGACGGGGAAGGTCTTCCCGTTCGTCGTCATTCAGGAGGCTGGCCTCGACGGATTCTGGATCGATCGCGCGCTGCAGAATGAAGGGATCGAAAGCCACGTCGTGGATCCGGCCTCGATCGCGACATCCCGTCGGCGTCGGCGTGCGAAGACCGACGGGATCGACGGAGAGGCGTTGGTTCGCGCGCTGCTGGCATACAAGCGCGGTGAACCTCGAGTGTGTGCGATGGTGAAAGCGCCGACCCCCGAGGAAGAGGACCGCCGTCGTCTCTGTCGCGAGCGTACGGTGCTGATCGGCGAGCGGGTCCAGCATGTCAATCGCGTCAAGGGGCTGCTGTTCTCACAGGGGATATCTGGCTACGAGCCGCTGCGCCGCGACCGGCGGGAGCGGCTCGATACGGTCCAGACCGGCGATGGTCGCCTATTGCCGGATCACCTGAAGGCGCAGGTTTGCCGTGAACTCGATCGGTTGGAACTGTTGCTCGAGCAGATCAAGGCGGTGGAAGCTGAGCGCGATGTGCTGCTTGCCGCACAACAAGTCGCAGCGCCGGCGCCGGCGGCGATGTTGCTCGATATCAAGGGCATCGGGCCGGAGTTCGCCGCCATCCTCTGGTCGGAAGGACTCTTCCGACACTTCGACAATCGACGCCAAGTCGCTTCTTATGCGGGCCTAGCGCCAACACCCTGGCAAAGCGGTTCGGTTGATCGCGAACAGGGCGTGTCTAAAACAGGCAATCCGCGATTGCGAACAACGCTCATCCAACTCGCGTGGCTATGGCTGCGCCATCAGCCGCAATCGGCGCTGACCCTGTGGTTTGAAGAACGGGTCAGGCGCAATGGCGGCCGTCTTAAGAAGACGACAATCGTGGCGCTGGCGCGCAAGTTGCTCGTAGCGCTCTGGAAATATGTGACCGCAGGCGTTGTCATCGAGGGAGCCGTGATGAAACGTACCTGACGATAAACGCTGACCGAATCCTTAAATCTTCCAGGACTTGATCAGTCCTGGCGGATCCAGGTGGACGAACCGCATCCGAACATGGCCTAAAAAACCCGTCTTCAAGAATGGTCTCGTCTTCCTGAGCCCCGACCGCCGCAAGCGGGATATTGGTGCAGCCGTTTCGCGCGGCGACCGAATGTGAGGTTGATCGTGCTCGGAAACGAGCCGCGTCATGCAATCGGGCTCAGACCTTTGGATACCGAACAGATACTGGAGATCTGCGGATGTCACCCTAATACGACCCCCTTGACCTGAACGTCCCCATGTGAGGTTCGGATGAATCGCTCTGCGACGCCATTGCCCTCGGGTTCTCGCACGAAGGAGGGCGAAGCTTCGATCCCCAGGCATTCGATTTCGTCCTGGAAGTCGCCGGACATGTAGTTGGAGCCATGATCGTGACGCAGCTTCAATCCACGCGCCACCCGGGGTGCGATAGCTCCGAAGCAGCGATGCACGCCTTGCCGCACCGGCTCCAGGGCCTCGAAGCGATTGGCCGACCGCGATGCATGAATGCCGACGACTTCCGAGTTGGCGTGTTCGACGGTAACGAAGACATTGGCCCGGCCTTCCCGGACGGTGATCGTCTGCGTCATGTCGGTGCCCCACATTTCATTGGCCTTGTCGGTGATGATCGTTCCATCGTGCGGCTTGGTCTCGGTGCGTCCAACGCGATGCGGCGCGAGCAAGCCGTTCTCCCGCATCACCCGTCGCACACGGCGGGGGCTCGCGCGAACCCCAGCAAAGCGCAATCGCGCCC